>CAZUYO010000043.1:7504-14485 GCA_964624725.1 uncultured Thermodesulfobacteriota bacterium | reverse complement strand
CTCCGGGGCCGCCTGGGGCGCGGGTTCGTCCCGCCGGGGGGCCGGGGCGGACGAAGCCGGGGCCACGGCCACCTCGGTCACGCCCGGCCCGAACCGGGACCCCTGGGGAGCCTCCGCCGCCCTCTCCCCCTGGGGCAGGGGCCGGGGGGTTGCCGTGAGCACCCTCCGGCCCTCCAGGGGATCGCGAAGGAGGATCCCCGCCGCCTGAACCCCCACGAACCCCAGGACCCCGAGGAGGACGAGCCAGAGGCCGCACCCGCCCCGGCGCGGGGGCGCCGGGGTGTCCGGCTCCGGGGTGTCGGCCTCCCCGGAGGGGTCCGCCGCTTCCGCCGGCGCCTCCGGGGAGGCGTCCGACGCGGGGGGCTCGGGCTCCCCGTCCCGGGGCGCTTCTTCGGGGGGCTCGGGATGTTCGGCCACCGGCTAGTCCTGCTCCTCGGCCTTGGCCTCGGCCACGATCTTTTCGGCGATGTTGGACGGGACCTCCTCGTAGTGGTCGAAGTGCATGGTGAACACGCCCCGCCCCGCGGTCATCGACCGAAGGTCCGGCGCGTACTCGAGCATCTCGGCCAGGGGCACGTGGGCCCGGATCACCTGGATCCCGTTTTCCGGGTCCACCCCCAGCACCCGGCCCCGCCGGGAGTTCAGGTCGCCGATCACGTCGCCCATGTAGGCGTCGGGCACCCGCACCGTGACCTCCATGATGGGCTCCAGGAGCACCGGGTTGCACTCGGCGGCGCCCTTCTTGAACCCGAGGGAGGCCGCGATCTTGAAGGCCATCTCCGAGGAGTCCACCTCGTGGTACTTGCCGTCGAACAGGGTGACCTCCACGTCCACCATGGGGTATCCGGCGAGGATGCCGCCGGCCATGGCCTCCTTGACCCCCTCCTCGCAGGCCGGGATGTACTGCTTGGGGATCGCGCCGCCCACGATCTTGTCGATGAACCGGAACCCCTCGCCCCGGGGCAAGGGCTTGATCTCGAGCCAGGTGTCGCCGAACTGGCCCCGGCCGCCCGTCTGCTTCTTGTACCGGCCCTGGACCTTGGTGCCCTTCTTGATGGTCTCCCGGTAGGGGATCTTGGGCTTCTGGAGGACCACGTCGGCCCCGAATTTGCGCTTGATGCGCTCGCAGGCGATGTCGAGGTGGAGCTTGCCCATGCCGGACACGAGCAGTTCGTGGGTCTGCTCCTCCCGGCGCACGTGGATCGTGGGATCCTCGTCCTGGATCCGGCGCAGGGCCTGGTTCATCTTCTCCTCGTCGCCCCGGGCCTTCGGGTAGGCGGCGTAGGTCATGAGCGGCTCGGGCGGGGCGACCCAGGGGAACACCACGGGGTTCGCCTTGTCGCACAGGGTGTCGCCCGTGCGGGTCTCCTTGAGCTTCGCCACGGCCAGGATGTCGCCGGGCCCGGCCACGGCCACGGGCTTTCCGTCCTTGCCCACCAGGGCGAGGATCTGCCCGACCCGCTCCTCCACCTGCCGGTTGGCGTTCCAGACCGTGGAGTCCGACGAGACCGTGCCGCTCCACACCCGGAACAGGGTGAGCCGGCCGGCGAACGGGTCGGAGAGGGTCTTGAACACGAGCGCCGAGAACGGCTGGTCGTCGGTCGGTTCCCGGGTCGCGGGCTCGCCGCCCGGCCCCTCCCCCTCCACGGCGCCCCGGTCGGCCGGGCTCGGGAACGCGTCCACGATGAGATCCAGAAGCGCGGCCGTGCCGATGTTCTTGGCGGCGGAGCCCACGAGCACGGGCACGAACTGCCGGCCCACCACCCCGGCCCGGAGCGCCCGGGCGAGCTCCGCCGCCGTGATGTCCTGGCCGTCGAAGTACTTCTCCATGAGCTCGTCGTCGGTCTCCACCAGGTGCTCGACGAGCTGCTCCCGGGCCGACGCGGCCGCGTCGGCGAGGTCGTCGGGGATCGGCCCTTCCTGGGGCTTCCCGGAGTCGTCGGCAAAGGTGTAGGCCTTTTGGGCCAGGAGGTCCACGTACCCCTGGAAGGCGGCGTCCTGGCCGATGGGGAGATGGATCGGCACGAACGTGGCGTCGAAGGCGGCCCGCAGGGCCTCCAGCGCCGCCTCGAACCGGGCGTTCTCCTTGTCGAGCCGGTTCACCACCACGGCCCGCGGCAGCCCCAGCTCGTCGGCCGTCTGCCAGACCTTCTCGGTCTCGAACTTGATCTCCGCCTCGGGGCCCACCACCACGACGGCCGCGTCCACGGCCTGGAGGGCGGCCTGGGCCTCGTAGAGGAACACGTCGTAGCCGGGGGTGTCGAGCAGGTTCACCTTGGTCTTCTTGTGCTCGAGCCAGGCGAGCGACGTGGAGATGCTGAACTTGTGATCCTTCTCCTCGGGTTCGAAGTCGAGCACCGAGGTCCCGTCGTCCACCTTGCACAGGCGCGTCGTCACCCCGGCGCAAAAGAGCAGTCCCTCCCCCAGGCTGGTCTTGCCGCTTCCGCCGTGCCCCACCAGCGCCACGTTGCGGATCTTGTCCACGTCGTACCGTTTCATGCCCGCTCCTTTCCGTTGGAGAAACCGACGACTAGCCCTGATTGCGTTCGTACAGAATCCGGAGCCCCTCCAGGGTCAAGAACTCCTCCACCCGTTCGATGTGGCGGGCTTCCCGGGCGATGAGCGCCGCGAGCCCGCCGGTGGCCACGACGAGGGGCTCGTCCTTCACCTCGTCCCGGAGCCGTTCGATCAGCCCGTCCACCAGGCTCGCGTAGCCGAACACGATGCCCGACTGCATGGAATGCACCGTGTTCCGGCCCAGCACCCGGGGCGGGCGCTCCAGGGCCACCTTGGGCAGCTTGCTCGCCCGGGCGAACAGGGCCTCCATGCTGATCTGGAGGCCCGGGGCGATCATGCCCCCCATGTAGGCCCCCGAGGGGTCCACGTAATCGAAGGTGGTGGCCGTCCCGAAATCCACGATGATGAGCGACCGGCGGAATTTCTCGTACCCGGCCACCGCGTTCACGATGCGGTCGGCGCCGACCTCGCGGGGGTCCTCGTACCGGATCGGCATGCCGGTCCGGATGCCCGGGCCCACCACCAGGGGATCCCGGTGCAGATACTCCCGGGCCGCGGCCGCCAGCGTGGGGGTGAACGCCGGAACCACCGAGGAGATGGCCACCCCCCCGATCCGGTCGAGCCCGATGCCGCCGAGGTCGAACAGGCTCCGGAGCAGGATCCCGAGCTCCTCGGGGGTTTTTCGTGGGTCGGTGGCGATCCGCCAGTGGGCCGTGAGCTCGGGGCCCTCGAACACCCCGAGACAGCTGTGGGTGTTGCCCACGTCCACGGCGAGGAGAAGCGGAGCGGAAGGCGTCATGAAGCCCTCGTGGTGACGTATTCGAGATCGCCGGCCAACACCCGGGCACGGGAGCCGTCGGGGCGGCGCACGACCAGGGCGCCCTCGGGGTCGAGCCCCTCGGCCACCCCCTCCACCGGGCCGGCGGGGGTGAGGACCCGAACCGGACGGCCGGCGCCCCGAAACCACGCCTGCCAGTCCTCCCGGACGCCGGCGAACCCCGCCCGAACGAAGCGATCATACAGGGGTTCGAGGGCCCGAAGAAAGCCGGCGAGGGCGGCCAAACGGTCGGGTGCCGGCGGGGCGGCCCACTCGGCCACGGTGGTCGCGAGCGGCCGGACCTCCTCGGGGAGGTCGCGGCCCGTCCCCCCCACGTTCAGGCCCACCCCGAGGATCACGTGGCGGGCCGCCTGGGCCTCGGCCCGCATCTCCAGCAGGATGCCGGCCACCTTGCGCCCCCCGAGGAGCACGTCGTTGGGCCATTTGATCTCGATGGCCTGGCGGGGCACCCAGTGGGCGAGGGTCTGTGCCAGGGCGGCCGAGGCCACGTAGGTGAGGGGCGGCACGGCCGCGGCGGGAAGGTCCGGACGAAGAACCAGGCTGAACAGGAGGCTCTGGCCGGGGATGTCGGCCCAGGTGCGGCCCCTCCGGCCGCGGCCCCCGGTCTGGTGCTCGGCCACCACCAGCGCCCCTTCCGGGGCCCCTTCCTCGGCCCACCGGTCGGCCTGGGCGTTGGTGGAGGAGGTCTCCGGCAGGTACCGCACGGGGCGGCCGAGGTGTTGCGTCGTCAGGGCGGTTTCGATCTCGGGCGGCCGCAGGCCCCGGACCGGCCGCTCCAGGCGGTAGCCCCGCCCGGCGAGGCTTCGGACCTCGTAGCCGCTCCGGCGCAGCTCCTCCACCGCCTTCCATACGGCGGATCGGGTCACGCCCAGGCGCCCGGCCAGGTCTTCGCCGGAGAGCGCCCCGGGCTCGGCGGCCAGGAGGAGCCGTAAGACGCGGTCCGCAAGGGGTTCGGCCATGGAATCCCCGCAGGGGTCGGCGACCCGGGTCGATGGGGTGCACGGGCGCGGCCGGGCCGTCCGGATCAACGACAGCCAAGGGCCGCGCCGCAAAGGGAAAGGCCTTACTAGCAGAGGACTTCCGGGGGTGTCAACGGCCCGGAAACGGGGGGTCCGACCCGGTGGGAAAGGGGTTGACAGGGGGCAAATTTGGGAATAAAGTCCCAAAACATGACGCGACCGGCCCCCTCCCCGACCCACAAGGCCCTCCTTTCCGCGGTGCGTTCCGTCCTGCGGGCCCTCGTGCGGGTGCTCCTGCGCCACGGCGTGCCGTACCCCGTATTTTCCGAGCTGGCGCGGTGGGCCTACGTGGACGTGGCGACCCGGGAGTTCGGGCTGCCCGGCCGCAAGCAGACGCGCTCCCGGGTCTCGGTGCTCACCGGGCTGTCCCGCAAGGAGGTCCAGCGGCTCCAGGAGATGCCGCCCCCCGGGGACGAGGCCGAGGTGGAGCGGTTCCACCGGGCGGCCCGGATCGTGTCGGCCTGGACCCGGGAGGCGCGGTACCGAAACGAGCTGGGCGAGCCCCTCCTCCTTCCCTTCGACGGCGACGGGCCGACCTTTTCCGAGTTGGTCGCGCGGTTCGGCGCCGACGTGCCCCCCCGGGCCGTCCTGGACGAGCTCCTGCGCACCGGAACCGTGGAACGGCTGCCCGACGGCCGGGTGCGGCTGCGCACGCGCGCCTACCTGCCCCAGGGGGCGGACCCCCAACGCCTCGCGGTGCTGGGGGAGGACGTGGGCGCGCTGATCGCCACGATCGACCACAACCTCACCGCCGAGCCGGCGGCGCGCTGGCCCCAGCGCCACGTGGCCTATCGCGGGGTTCCCGCGGCCGCGGTGCCCGGGGTGCGGGAGCTCGCGGCGCAGGAGGGGCAGCGGGTGCTGGAGACGCTGGACCGGGTGCTGGCCGGTGCCTTGTCGCCCGAGGATCCCGGCCCCCGGAGCCGGGTGCGGTTCGGGGTGTTCTGGTACGAGGAGCCCGAGGACGGGGCGGGGGAACCGGGCGCGGGAGACGAGCGATGACACGGGAGACGATTCTTGCGCTGGCCGGGGCCGCGTTGCTCGTGGCCGGCTGCGGCAGCGGCGGGGGAACCGCGTCCCTCGACGGCGGCCCCGGCGGGGGGATCGGCGGCACGGGCAGCGTGGCCGTGACGGCCCAGGGGCCGATCCAGGGGTTCGGGAGCGTGATCGTCAACGGGGTGGAGTTCGAGCTGCCCGCCGGGGCGACCGTGCTCGTGGACGGAACGACGGCGTCCGAGACGGACCTGCGCGAGGGCATGGTCGTTCGGATCACCGGAACCTACCGGCCCGGGGAGGCCACCCCGGCCGGATACGTCCCGGGCGAGGCCGAGGAGGTGCGCTACGAGAGCACGATCCGCGGCGTCGTGACCTCGGCCTCCGGGGCCGCGTTCCAGGTGTTGGGCCGGACCGTGCGCGTCGTCGGCTCCACCCGGTTCGAGGACGGCGCGCGGCCCCAGGTGGGCGACCCGGTGGAGGTGAGCGGGCTGGACGAGCCCGACGGCGGCCTCCGGGCCACCTTCGTGCGGGTCCTGGGAGCGTTCGACCCGGAAACCGACGAGGTCAAGGTGAAGGGCCCGGCCCACGGGGTGGACGAGGCGTCCCGGACCTTCTGGGTGGGGGACCAGCAGATCCGCGCGCCCGAAGGAATCCGGCTGCCCGCCGAGAACGAGCCGGTGGAGATCCGCGGCCGGCTGGAAGGGTCCGTACTCGTGGCGGAGCGGATCGAGGCCGGCGAGGAGGCCCTCCCCGAGGGCCACGAGGTCGAGGTTTCCGGGGTCGTGAACGTGGTGGTGGGGACCTGGTTCACCCTGGACGGCACCGAGGTGGACGCCTCCGGGGCCACGTTCGAGGGCGGAAGGGCACAGGACCTGCGGCCGGGCCTCCGGGTCGAGGTGGAGGGAACCGTGGAGAACGGGATCGTCGTCGCCCGGGAGGTGGAGATCCAAGGCGGCGAGGACGACTGAGGGAACAAAGGGGCCCCGCCCGGGTTCTTGGCCGGAGCCGGGCGGGGCCGAACGCAACCCGCGGGCCCACGGGGCCCGCACAACCGCAAGGAAGGAGGGTACCATGAACCGACTGCGCATCGGAACGGCCCTGTTGCTGGCGGGCCTCTTGGCCGCCTGCGGCGGCGGAAGCGGGGGCGGATCGGCCGACACGGCCACGCTCACCGGCACCATCGGCTCGAGCGCCGCCCGGACGGCGGCCCGGACCCTGGCCGCGACCACGGGAGAGTTCTACGTCGAGGCCGTGGACGAATCGGGCACCGTGCAAGACCAGGCCCAGGGCCTCCACGTGGGCGACACCTTCGAGCTCCGCGTGCCCGCCGGCCACACCTACGTGATCGTGGTGGGCGACGACATGGGGCCCCTCGGAGGGGCGGTGTACGACCCGGCGGAGGGGCGGGCCGACTTCGAGGTGCCGCCCGGGGTCACCCACCTCTCCCTGGGAACCCTGGCCGTGGACGAATCGCAAAGGGAGGTCGAGATGAAGGGGGACAGAGACCCCCTGGCCCCCCCGGGGATGACGAAGCCGGAAGACCACGACGGCGATCACATCCCGGATTTCGCGGATGACGACGACGACAACGACGGCATCCCGGACGACCGGGAC
>CAZUYO010000043.1:0-7404 GCA_964624725.1 uncultured Thermodesulfobacteriota bacterium | reverse complement strand
GACGGGGTGGACGACGACCGGGCCCTCGGAACGGCCGGCGACGCCGCGGTCGGCGCCCAGGTGTATGCGGAGAACGGCTGCGCCGCCTGCCACGGGGACGACGGGTCCGGCGGGCCGGCCGAGAACATCCGGAACACCTCGGCCCACGAGCTCGCCGAGGTGCTCTGGAAGGGCGAGGACGAGGGCGAGGACCACGACGAGGAGATGGAGCACGAGGACGACGACGAAGGGGAGCACGACGGCGGCGAGATGGGCATGCCGGCGTTCCCGGAGCTCGTCCCCTACGCCGCCGACCTCGCCGCGTTCCTGAGCGGCGCCGCGCCGGCCGACACCGGCGGCCAGACTCCGCCGACCGACACGGGGACCCAGCCCCCGCCCCAGACCGGCGGCTCGGCCCCGGCGGCCCTGGGCTCGATCTGCCTGGGGTGTCACGGAGATAACTCGGCCAAGGTGTCGTGCGGGAACGGGAAGTGGCTCGCCCACGACGGGACCCGGGTGAGCGCGTCGGTGTTCGACGAGGTGTCCACCTGGGCCACCGGAGGGGTGTGCTCGACGGGCGGCGGGGGCGGCGGGACGACGACCCCCCCGAGCACCGGGGGCGGCACCACCCCGCCCCAGACGGGCGGCGGCACCCCGGCGACCCCGCCGGCGGCCCTGGGCTCGATCTGCCTGGGGTGTCACGGAGATAACTCGGCCAAGGTGTCGTGCGGGAACGGGAAGTGGCTCGCCCACGACGGGACCCGGGTGAGCGCGTCGGTGTTCGACGAGGTGTCCACCTGGGCCACCGGAGGGGTGTGCCCGTAAGACGAACGGAAACCCCAGCGGGTTGGCCCGGGGCCGGAAGGGTGTCCTTCCGGCCCCGGGCCGTTTCGGGGGCTTGCGTCGAGGGTCGGGATCGGGAGATCCTTCCGGGCCGGGGGGCCCGGGGGGAACGCCGAGGGAGGAAGCCATGACGGCGCGAGGTAAGCGCTACGCCGCGGCCGTGGGAATCGCGCTCGTGCTGGGCGCCGCCGGGGGGTGCTCGGGCGGGCCCGAACCCGAGCCCGGCCGGGCACAGACCGCCCCGGCCGCCAAGGCCGAGAAGGGCCACCCGGCCCCGGACTTCGAGCTCACCGGGTTCGACGGCAAGACCTGGCGGCTTTCGGATCTCAGGGGCAAGGTGGTGTTCGTGAACCTCTGGGCCACCTGGTGCCCGCCGTGCCGGGAGGAGATCCCCTCCATGGTCCGGTTCTACCGGCGGTACAGGGACCGGGGGGTGGAGATCCTGGCCGTGTCGGAGGACCGGGACCCCGAGGCCGTGCGCTCGATGATCCGCAAGGCCGGGATGGCGTTCCCGGTGATGATGGACCGGGACAAAACCGTGTACGGGCTCTACCGGGCCACCGGCGTGCCCGAGACCCATCTGATCGACAAGAGGGGCGTGATCCGGCACACGGTGATCGGGCCGTTCAACTGGGAGGCGCCCGAGGTGGCCCGGGCCGTGGAGCAGCTCCTCGCCGAGCCCCTGTGAGGTCGTCGTGAAGCCGAGCCCCGAACGAACCTACACCTGCAGCGACTACCGCCAGGAGATGCGCCTTCTGGGCCTCAAGCGCCGGCTCGAGGAGGCGGAGCTCTCCGACGAGGAGCGGGCCCGGATCGAGGCCGAGATCCGGGACATGGAACGGCAGATGGGGATGGACTGAGGGCGGTCCGCGGTCTCCGGGTTTGGGCTTTCCGGCTTCCCAGCCTTCTGGCCTTCCGGTGAGTCGCTACCGAACTCTCGTCGTTTTCGCAAGGGGTGGGGCTGGGGGCCCCTCCTTCGCTGAACGGCCTCGCAGGGGCCGCCTCGGCGCGGTCCGCTGCGGCGCGTGAGGGCACGCGCCGCGGCCGCTCCCCTGGCGCCGGGCGGCCCGAGCTGCTCGGCCGTCGCGCTTCGTCGGAACCCCCAGCCCCACCGGCCCAATTTGCCTACTCTTTCGTGGGACGGGACACTGGCCTTCCAGCCGATCTCACGCCGTCTCCCGGAACGTCACCCCCTCGGCCCGCTCGGCGAGCCATTCGAAGGCCCAGGCGCTCTTGAAGAGCACCACGGGGCGCCCTCCACGGTCCTCGCACCACAGGGTGCTCGGGTCCCGGTCGATGGCGGCCGGGTCGAGGCCGTCGCCCTCCACCCACCGGGCCACCTGGAACGGCATCGGCTCCAGGATCACGGTGACCCCGTACTCGGTTTCCAGCCGGTACTTCAAGACGTCGAACTGGAGCACCCCCACGGCCCCCACGATGGGGTCCTTGTCCCCCAGGGGTTGGCGGAACACCTGGATCGCCCCCTCCTGGGCGAGCTGCTCCAGGCCCTTGTGGAGCTGCTTGGATTTGAGGGCGTTTTTCACCCGGACCCGGGCGAAGTGTTCCGGGGAGAAGTGGGGCACGCCCTCGAAGGTGAGGCCCGGGATCTCGGTCAGGGTGTCGCCGATGTGCAGCGTGCCCCGGTCGTGGATCCCGATCACGTCCCCGGGGTAGGCCTCGTCGATCACCACCCGCTCCTGGGCCATGAACTGGAGCGGCAGGGCGAGGGCCACCTCCCGGCCGAGCCGGGGGTGGCGCACCTTCATGCCCCGCCGGAACCGGCCCGACACCACCCGCACGAACGCCACCCGGTCGCGGTGTTGGGGGTCCATGTTCGCCTGGATCTTGAACACGAACCCGGAGAACCGCTCCTCCGTGGGGCCCACCGGCCCGGCCGTCGAGTCCCGGGCACCCGGCGGGGGCGCCATCTCCAGGAAGTCCTGGAGGAACGGTTCCACCCCGAAGTTGGTGACCGCGCTCCCGAAATAGACCGGGGTGAGCTCGCCCGCGAGCACCCGGTCGAGGTCGAACTCCTCCCCGGCGCCCTCCAGGAGCTCCACCTCCTCGCGGAACGACCCCAGGTCGTGGGGATCGAGAAGGTCGGCCAGGGCGGGGTCGTCGGGCCCGGTCATCCGGGCCGCGGTGCGGCGCTGCCCGTGGTCGCCCCCTTCGAAGACCAGCACGTGGCGGTCCCGCAGGTCGTACACCCCCCGGAACCGCTTCCCCATCCCCAGCGGCCAGGTCACGGGGCAGGCCGCGATGCCCAGCACGTCCTCGATCTCCGTGAGCAGATCCAGGGGCGGCCGGCCCTCCCGGTCGAGCTTGTTCACGAAGGTGAAGATGGGGATCCCCCGCATCCGGCAGACCTGAAAGAGCTTTCGGGTCTGGGCCTCCACGCCCTTGGCGCAGTCGATCAGCATCACGGCGGCGTCGGCCGCGGTCAGCGTGCGGTAGGTGTCCTCCGAGAAATCCTGGTGGCCCGGCGTGTCCAGGAGGTTCACCCGGTAGCCGTTGTACTCGAACTGGAGCACGCTGGTGGTGACCGAGATGCCCCGGGCCTTCTCGAGTTCCATCCAGTCGGAGGTGGCGTGGCGGGCCGCCCGGCGGGCCTTGACCGCGCCGGCGAGATGGATGGCGCCGCCGTAGAGGAGGAACTTTTCGGTGAGGGTGGTCTTTCCGGCGTCGGGGTGGGAGATGATGGCAAAGGTGCGCCGCCGGGCGGCCTCGCGGGCCACGGCGTTGGGGGTGTCCATGGGGGGGCTACCTCGTGCGAAAAACAGGGGACGGCGACAACGAAAACCGGCCCTCGGGGCGTTCCGAGGGCCGGGCAGGATACGGCCTGGGGCCGGAGAAGTAAAGGTCGGTCGCCGGGCACCGCGGCTACATCGTGGGGACCTCTTCGTCCCGGTCCCGTTCGCGACGCTCGAGCTCCGCCACGCGGCGCTCCAGGGCCCGGAGCTGCTCCTCCACCAGATCGAGGTCCTTTCTGGGCACCAGGTCCATCCGGCGGAAGGTCTCCTGGACGAGATCCCGGATCCGGGCCTCCCATTCTTCCCGGGAGGTCTCGGCCTTGGCCAGGATCTCCTTCACGATGCTCTCCCCCTCCTCCTGGCTCATGCGGCCCTGCTCCACCAGCTCGTCCACGAGCTTGCGGGCCCGCTCCTCGGTCAGGGTGAGGAGGCCGATGCCGGCCAGGGTGGCTTTCCGGAACATGTCGAGCATGGCGGACTCCTCTCTCGGCTGGAAGGCTGGAAAGCTAGGAGGCTAGCAGGCTGGGAGACCTCGAGTTCCGCCTCCCCGCCTGCGGATCCAACCTGCCCCAGCTCCCCGGGGTTGTCAAACGGAAACCTCGGTCCGCGGGTCAGGCCCCCAGGAGCTTCGCCGCCTCTTCATAAGCCGCCTCGAGGGCCTTGTCCAGGCCCGAGGGGTCGGGGCCGCCGGCCTGGGCCAGCTCGGGCTTGCCGCCGCCCCGGCCTCCCACCTTTTCGGCCAGGGGCTTGATGAGGTCGCCGGCCCGGACCCGCTTCGTGAGATCCTTGGTCACGGCCACGAGAAGGAGCGCCTTGCCCCCGGCCTCGGCCCCGAGCACCACGATCCCGGAGCGGATCCGGTCGCGCAGCCCGTCGGCGAACTCCCGCAGGGCCTTGGGGTCGGCCGCCGGCACCCGGGTCGCGAGCACCCGCACGCCGTCGATCTCCCGGGCCTGGGCGAGCACGTCCCGGGCCGTCCCCCCGGCGAGCTGGCCCCGAAGGGAGCTGATCTCCCGCTCCAGTTCCTTGGTGCGCTCCAGCGCCCGGCGCACCTTCTCCGGCACCTCGTCCGGATTGGCCCGCAGAAGGGCCGCCGCCTCGGCCAGGGCGTCCTCCATGGCGAACACCCGCTCCAGGGCCCGATCGCCGGTGGCCGCCTCGATCCGGCGCACGCCGGCGGCCACCCCGCCCTCGGACACGATCTTAAAGAGCCCGATGTCGCCGGTGCGCGAGGCGTGGGTGCCCCCGCACAGCTCGGCCGACACCTCGCCCATCCGCACCACCCGGACCCGGTCGCCGTACTTCTCGCCGAAAAGCGCCATCACCCCCTGGCGTCGGGCCTCCTCGAACGACTCCTCCGAGACCGTGATCGGGTGGTTGGCCTGGATCCACCGGTTCACCCGGCGCTCCACCTCCCGGATCTCCTCGCCGGTCATGGGCGCAAAATGGGTGAAGTCGAACCGCAGCCGGTCCGGGGCCACGAGCGAGCCGGCCTGCTTGACGTGCTCGCCGAGCACCTGGCGAAGCGCGGCGTGCAGCAGGTGGGTGGCCGAGTGGTTCTGGGCCGTGGCGAACCGGGCCCCGGCCTCGACCCGGGCCACCACCCGGTCGCCCTCCCGCAGGCTGCCGCGGGTCACGACGCCCTTGAGCACGATGAGATCCGGAAACGGTTTGGCCGCGTCCTCCACCCGCACGTGCACCCCGTCGGCCTCGAGGCTTCCGGTGTCGCCCACCTGGCCGCCGCTCTCCCCGTAGAAGGGGGAGTCGGCGAGCACCACCTCCACGGCCTCGCCCTCCCGGGCCTCGGCTGCGCGGGCCCCGTCGCAAACGAGCGCCGCCACGGGGGTTTCGGCCTCCAGCGTCTCGTACCCCACGAACCGGGTGGCGACCCCGGCCGACCGGAGCTCCCGGTACACCCCGGCCACGGCCTCCTCCCCCGAGCCCTTCCAGGCCGCCCGCGCCTTCTCCCGCTGGGCCTCCATCTCGGCCTCGAACCCGGCCTCGTCCAGGGTGAAGCCCCGGTCGCGGACGATGTCGGCCGTGAGGTCCACCGGGAACCCGTAGGTGTCGTACAGCCGGAACACCACGTCGCCGGGGATCACGGTCTCCCCGCGGGCGGCGAGCCGGGCCACCTCCTCCTCCAGGATCTGAAGGCCCCGGTCCAGGGTGCGGGAGAACCGCTCCTCCTCGTGGAGGATCACCTTGGCGATGTACTCGCGCTTGTCCGAGAGCTCGGGATAGGCCCCCTCCATCTGGTCGATCACCACCCCCGAGACCTTGTGGAAGAACGGTTCCTCGAACCCGAGCATCCGGCCGTGGCGCATGGCCCGCCGCATGATCCGCCGCAGCACGTACCCCCGGCCCTCGTTGGAGGGGAGCACCCCGTCGGCGATCAGGAACGTGGTCGCCCGGATGTGGTCGGCCACCACCCGCAGGCTCACGTCGCTCTCCTCGGCGCGGCCGTAGGGCACACCGGCGAGGTTCGCGGTGAAGTCGATGATCGGGCGGAACAGATCGGTGTCGTAGTTGGAGTGCACGCCCTGCACCACGGCCGTGACCCGCTCCAGGCCCATTCCCGTGTCGATCGAGGGCTTGGGCAGCGGGGTCATGGTGCCGTCGGCCGCGCGCTCGAACTGCATGAACACCAGGTTCCACAGTTCCAGGAACCGGTCGCAGTCGCACTCGGGGCCGCAGCGGTCGGGGTCGGGGCAGGGGTAGATGCCCGGGCCCTGGTCGTAGTGGATCTCGCTGCAGGGGCCGCAGGGCCCGGTGTCGCCCATGGCCCAGAAGTTGTCCTTGGCCCCGCACCGCACGATCCGCTCGGCCGGCACCGGGGTCTCCTGGAGCCACAACTCCCGGGCCTCGTCGTCCTCCTCGTAGATCGTGACCCAGAGCCGGTCGGGGTCGAGCTTCATGTGCCCGGTCAGGAACTCCCAGGCGAACCGGATCGCGTCGCGCTTGAAGTAGTCGCCGAACGAGAAGTTCCCGAGCATCTCGAAGAACGTGTGGTGCCGGGCCGTGCGGCCCACGTTCTCGAGGTCGTTGTGTTTGCCCGAGACCCGCAGGCACTTCTGGCAGGTGGTGGCCCGGGCGTAGTCGCGGCGCTCCTGCCCGGTGAACACGTCCTTGAACTGGACCATGCCGGCGTTGGTGAAGAGGAGCGTCGGGTCGTTTTGGGGCACCAGGGACGAACTCGCCACCACCCGGTGGCCCTTGGACGCGAAGTAGTCCAGGAACGCCTTTCGGATCTCGTTTCCGGTCATCGAAGAACCCCTGTCGTCGGATCGTGGAGCATACGAAACGGGCCCCGAAACCGGGGCCGGATGCGCGAGAAGCCGGGCCGCTGTGGAGTTTGAATCTCCCGTAGGCCGCGGGGCGGCCAGCTTGCAAGAACAATAACCTCTCGGTCTCGCCCGCTCCCTTGGCCGCCGGAGCCGGGACCACGGGCGCGGAGACCGTGCAAGGTGCCAGAGGACAGACGACAGAGGATCGGGTTTTTCTGACCTCTGGCTTCTGAATTCTGGCCCCTGAACCGGTAGCCGCTCCCACAGGTTGGGACAACCGCTGACGCTGGAACCCCGAACGTTCTTAGCCGCCTAGCTGCCAAGCAGCCCAGCCGCCTAGCCGAAGTCACTCGGAAGGCTGGGGACGAAACGGCGGCAAGCGAACCGGCTGGGTCCCTCACCGCCCGGGCCTCCCCCGGGGTGCATCTCCGTGTTCACGGGGGGGAGAAGGCCTCCCAGTTCGCCAGCCTCTCAGAACCGCTCGATCTTCAGGCCTCCGTTCGTGTCGCCGCCCTCTTCGGCCGCGCCCCAGCGGGTGTCGCTGGTGG
>CAZUYO010000042.1:0-14890 GCA_964624725.1 uncultured Thermodesulfobacteriota bacterium | reverse complement strand
CCCGCGACGGGGTCGCGGTCTACGTCGACGGCCCCCACCACCGGCACCCCGACCCGGGCGACGACCTCCCCCACCACCGACCAGTCCGCCTCGCCGGCGTACCCCTGGGCCCGGGTGCGGGGGTGAACGATCACCAGATCGGCCCCCTCGGCCTCGGCCAGGGCCGCGATCTCGGCGGCGTTGCGGCGTCCGGCGTCCCACCCGGACCGGATCTTGACCGAAAGGGTCCCGGGGAACGCCCGCCGCAGGGCCCGCACGCAGGCGGCCGCCAGGCCCGGATCCCGCATCAGGGCCGCCCCGGCCCCGGAACGGACCACCTTGCGCACCGGGCACCCCATGTTGAGATCGAGGTGGGAGAAGCCGGCCTCTGCCGCGGCCCGGGCCGCCTCGGCCAGCTCGTCGGGGCGGCTGCCGAACACCTGCGCCGCCAGGTCCGGGCCGCGGTCGGACGCATGGAGGTACGCCAGCGTCCGGCGGTTCCGGCGGGCCACGGCCGCCGCCGACACCATCTCGGTAAACAGATACCGGCATCCCGCCCGCCGGAGACGGCGGCGGAACGCCGGGTCGGTCACCCCCGCCATGGGGGCCATCCAGAACCGGGAGCGCCGGAGGGGCTCAGGGAGGGAGGATGCGTGCAAGGTCCCGTTCCAGGAGGTCGTAGTCCACCTCGATCACCTGGCGCTCCACCACCTTGCCCGCACCGTCCAGCAGGTACAGGGTGGGGGTCCGCCGCACCCCCAGGGGATCGGCGGCGACCAGGATCTCGCCTTCGAGGCGATCGTACACCACCGGGAACGGAAGGTCCATGTCGCGCACGTACACCCGGACCCCGTTGGAGAACCGTTCGCCGTCCACGTTCACGGCCCACACCCGAAGCCCCCGGTCGGCCCATCGGCCGGCCAGCTCCACCAACCCCGGCATCGCCTCCTTGCAGTTGGGGCAGTACACGCTCCAGAAGAACAGGATCTCCGGGTTCCCGTCCGCCGCCGCGATCCGGCGGTCCGCCCCGTCGAGATCGCGCAGGGAGAACGGGGCCACGGCCTCCCCGGGGTCGAGGAGCCGGAAGGTGGGCCGGGTGGAGGCCCCGGCGACGGCGGCCGCCAGGGCCACCAGGAGGGCGAGTCCCCGTCTCACTTCGCCACCCCCAGGTCCTCGAGGACCTTTCGGATCTTCTTCTGGCTCGCCCAGTAGTAGTTGGGCTCGGCGAACCGCACGTTCCCCTCCTGGTCGAGGATCACGCTGGTGGGAAGGGCGTTGATGCAATAGAGCTTCCACACGTCCAGGTTCTTGTCGAGGAGCACCGGGAAGGTGATCCCGAGCGTCTCGATGTCCTCCTTGAGCTTCGCGACGTGGCTCGCCGAGAGGTTCTGGGTTTCCTGGTTGACCGCGAGGATCACCATCTTGTCCTCGTTGCCCGTGTACAGGCCCTGGAGGAACGCGAGCTCCTCCATGCACCGGGGGCACCACGAGGCCCAGAAGGCCATAAGCACCACCTTGCCCTGGAAGGACGAGAGGGACACCGGGCTGCCGTTGATGTCCTCGATGGTGAAGTCCGGGGCCTTCTGCCCCTCGTCCAGGCACAGGGACCAGGCCGGCGCGCCGCCGGCCAGGAGGGCTGCCGCCAAAACCGCCGTCATGAGTTTTCGCATCGTGGTTCCTCCCTCGGTGAAATGGGGTTGCCGTCCGGTTTTGGGCACGTGACTCTACGGCGGCCCCCGGGGGGCCGCAAGCCGGACCTCGTCCGGCTACTCCCTCTTCCGGGCCTCGGGTCCCGGGCCGTGGCAGCGCCGGCAGGCCTCCCGCGGCGCCCCCACGGGCGGGCCGTCGGGCTCCAGGAACAGGAATTTGTGGTCGTGGATGCTGTAGGAACGCCCCCCGGCCGCCCGGAGCGGGTCGTGGCACTCGTGGCAATGGACGCCCCCCGCCAGATGCCGTTCGTGCTCCGGGGTGCGCCGCCAGGTGTCGGCGTGGCAGGTGAGGCAGTACTCCGACGGGGTCATCCGGGGCTTGTCGCTCTTTTCCAACTGGCTTCGGAAGTTCTTGCAGATGTCGCAGGTGAGCCCCCGGGCGTCCATGAAATGCTCCACCCAGAACTCCCACTGCCGGTGGCGGTCCTCGTACGATTCGTCGCCCGCAAAGGTGGTGTTGTCCTGCCCGGGCTTGGGCAGGAGCCCCTTGTAGTACCGGGTGAGGTCGCGGCCGGGCAGGTACCCCACCGGGAACCGGAACTGGCCCGTGCGGTCGTGGCCCGTGGTGTGGCAGGCCTCGCAGATCATCTGGCGCCGCACCGGCTCGAGCTTGGCCGGGTTCACCACCGGGCCCTCTCCGGCCGAGGTGGCGTGGGCCCGGGCCGGGCCGTGGCAGGCCTCGCACCCGATCCCGAGCTCGGCCCACCGGGCCGGCTCCCCGGGCTCGAACCCGGTGGTGTGGCACCCGGCGCAGTAGGGGATCCAGGGCTTGTCGATCCAGTACGACCGGTCCCACTGCTTCTGGACGACGCCCCAGATGGCCGCCTTCACGTAGAGCTTCCCGTTCTTCTCCACGACGTAGCGCTGGGTCCAGTGGGATCCCAAGGCGTACACGATCTGGTCCTTCGGGAACGGGGGGTCGGCCGAGAAGTCCGCGAGCACCGCCCCGGGTTCCTTGCGGGCGTCCCGGGCCATGCGGGCGTGGGGGGTGAGTTTCCACGCGTCGTAGATGTCCCGATGGCACTGGCGGCAGGCCTCGGACCCCGCATATTCGGAGAGCACGCTCGCCTCCTGGGCGTGAAACGGCTCGGCGGCCATCTTGGAGCGGTCGTGGCAGCCCAGGCACAGCTGGCCCTCGTCGTTCCGGCGGCGCAGGAAATAGGTGCGGTGGCGCTTTTTCCCCTTGAGCACCGAAAGGAGCCGTCGGGCGATGGGCTCGGCCACGTAGGGCTCGTCGGCCTCGGCGGGGGCGTGGGGGTCGTGGCAGGTGGCGCAGGTGATGGTGCCGTGCTCGTCCAGGGGCAGGTCCGCCGGGATCCGCGAACCCGGCCGGATGTCCACGGGGTGGAGCGACGAGAGGTCCTTGTCCCGGTGGCACTCGAGGCACAGGCTCACGATGTCCTTCTTGAACCGGTGCGGGCCCCGGTCTCCCGGCTTCGGGACCCCGTCGTGGCAGTGGCCGCACCGATCCCGATCGGCCAGGAGGGCGTGGGGCCCTTCGCCCGCGCTCGCCGGGCCGGCCCAGACCAGGGCCAGCCCGAGCGCGACGATCGCCGAGGCCAGCGGTCGCGCCACGGCTACACCCGGAACCGCCCCAACGCCCGGTGGAGCCGTTCGGCGGCCTCTTCCAGGGGCCGGAGCTGCCCCGGGGTGAGGGTGCCCCCGGCTTCGGCCACCCCCTTCGCCTCGGCCAGGGCCACCCGCACGTCCTCGGCCGCATCCCGGGCCTCGCCCACCTTCTCCCGGAGCCGTTGGGTCATCTCGTTCATGGCCTCGGTGAACCCCTGGAGCTCGTCCCCCTCCCGGAGCCGGGTCACCAGGGTCAGGTCCCCGTCGCCGATGGCCTGGAGGTTCGCCCGGAACCGGTAGAGGGGCCCCCCGATCTTGTGGCTCGAGTAGAGGGTGAGGAAGGTGGCGGCCGCCGCCACGAGCGCCATGGAGACGAACGACGACACCAGCACGGCCGGCAGCAGCAGCTCCCAGCTCGACCGGGCCTGATAGTGGGCGCTGTAGAACGCCCGGCCGAACTCCTGGTTCGCCAGGATGTAGAGGAGCCCGCCGGTGAGCGCGGTGCCGAGCACCACCACCGCCGTCATCTTGGCGATGAACCGGATCTGGAAGGTCCGCTCGATGAGAAGGATCCGCCGCCGGGGCCGGGCCTGGGAAACCGCGCCGTCCGCCATGTCGTCCTCCTTGGGCGATGGGTGAAGGCCCCCGGACGCCGCCCCCGGGGGTGGCCACGGGGGCCACCGGGGGAATGCCGCGTCCGGGGCTTCCTATCGGCCGGCGCGGCGGCCTCCTTTAGCCCTCCCCTTTTGACTCCCCACCGCCTCGGAAGTAGGCTGTACTCCGGTCGTCGGCCGCCGGGAACGACCGTGGGGTGCGCGCCGACGCGGCACGCGGCAGCGAGGGAGACGGCAGGGATGAGACTCGGGTGGATCGGGTGGGTGGCGGCGGTGCTCGCGGGATGCGTGATCGGGCACCTCAAAAAGGACATTCCCCCCCCGGGCGGGTGCGACCAGTGCCACCGGGCGAAGATCGCCGGGGACTGGGAGGTGACCCTCGCGCCGGTGCACCTCGGGCGCGAGGGCGGGATCCCGGAGGACCGGGACGTGGTGCTGCGGGAGGTGCGGGAGATCCCGTACCACGCGAAGGTCCCGGCCAAGCGGCTCGAGGTGTTCGCGGCCCAGGCGCCGCCGGAACTGGTGGGCGACACCGAAACCGGGATCCAGTGCTTCGTGTGCCACAAATCGCCGGGCCCGCCCCACGACAAGGTTCGGGCCAAGTTCCACCACCCCTGGGAGTCGGGCGGGGACTGACCCGGGGCGGCGAGGACGGACCGAGATGGCGACCCCGATGCCGCGGATCCTCATCGTGGACGACGAGGCCGACCTGGTGGAGACCCTGGCCCGGGCGGCCCGCCGGGAAGGGTACGAGGTGGACACGGCGCTCTCGGGCGCCGGCGCCTGGGACCGGCTGGCCACGCGCCCCTACGACGCGGTGGTCACGGACCTTCGCATGCCGGGCATGGGGGGCGCGGAGCTCATGGACCGGATCGTGGAGCGGGGGGTGCGCACCCGGGTGGTGGTGATCACGGGTTACGCCACGCTCCAGGCGGCCATCGACTGCCTGCGCAAGGGTGCGGTGGATTTCCTGCAAAAGCCCTTCGAGGTGGAGACGTTCCTGGAACGGCTCGCCGAGGCGCTCGCGAAACCCCTCCCCCCGGGTCCACCGAACTGGCACGAGATCGCCCGGCGCCACGGCCTGACGGAGCGGGAGCGGGTGGTGGTGGAGGCCCTCTACCGCACGGGGCTGGGGAACCGGGAACTCGCCGACCACCTGTGCGTCAGCCCCCACACGGTGAAGTCTCAGCTGCGGTCGGCGTTTCGCAAACTGGGGGTGGAGAACCGCACCCAGTTCCTCCAGCGCTTCGTGGCGGAACCGGCGGTCAGTCCTCCACCTCGACCCGCACCGGGGTCCCCCGGCGCGCCCGGGGAATCGTGACCTCCAGGATCCCGTCCCGGTACACCGCCCGGATGGCGTCCGGGTCCACGTCGTCGGGCAGCCGGAACACCCGGCGGAAGGAACCGCTCGGCCGCTCGATGCGGTGGTAACTTCGGCCCTCGGCGGGCCGTACCAGCGGCCGTTCCCCCTGGAGCACGAGGGTCCCGCCCTGGACCTCCGCCCGTATGGCCTCTTGCTCAAGCCCCGGCACCTCGGCCACCATGACGAAGGCCTCCCCGGTGTCGTACACGTCCACCGGCGGGGTCCAGTGGGTGCGCCCGGGCCCGGCGGCCCCGGCGGAGGGGCCGTCCTCGAACAGACTCAACAGCCCGTCGGCCAACCCGGCCAGCCGGGAGAACGTATCGTCGGAACCGAAACCCATGGGGCACCTCCGGGGGAAGGGCAACACCCCGGAACCGTACGGAACGCCCCCACCACTGTCAAGGCAGGAACGATGCACCGAAAGCTCGATCGCGTGTTCTACGAGGTCCGGGAACCCCGGCTGACCTGGGACGACATCGGCGGGTTCCCGGAGGTGAAGGAAACCCTGGAGGAGATGGTGTGCCTGCCCCTGCGGGACCCCGAGCGGCTCCGGCGCCTCGGGCTCGAGCCCCCGGCCGGGGTGATGCTGTGGGGCCCCCTGGGGGTGGGGATCACCATGCTCGCCGAGGCCGCGGCCCGGGCGGCCGGGGCGAGCTTCGTGTACGTCTCGGGCCAGGAGATGCTGGGGAAGCCCGACGAGATCCACCGGGCGTTCGACGACGCGGCCCACGAGGCCCCCTGCGTGCTGTTCGTGAGCGACTGCGAGTGGCTCGCGCCCCGGGCGGGGTGCTCCTACGAGTGGGGCCCCGGAAACTTCCGGGGGGTGCCCCCCACCTTCGCGGACCCGGATCTCACCCGGAGGTTCATCGAGGAGGTGGACCGGATCCTCACCGTGCCCGGGGTGGCCCTCATGGGCTCCTGCTACCGGATCGACACCGTGGACCAGGCGCTGATCAAGGAGAAGCGCCGGTTCAACCGCAAGGTGTTCGTGCCCCCGCCCCGGGCCTCGGACCGCCGGGCCATGCTCGAGATCTACCTGCGGAAGATCCCCCACCTGGCGGCCGACGTGGACCCCGAGGATCTGGCCCGGCGCACCGAGGGGTACGTGGGCTGGGACATCGAGAGCCTGTGCAAGCGGGCGGCCCTCGAGGCCGCCAAGGCCGGCCGCGACGAGGTGACCCGGGCCGACTTCGAGGCGGCCCTCGAAAAGATCACCCCCTGGCTCACCCCGGACATGACCGAGACCTACTGGGACATCTTTCGGAAGGACTGCCCGCACCACTATGCGTTCTGACGCCTCCCCCGAGCTTTTCGATCTCTTGGCCCGGCTCCACGGCCACCGCTGCCCCATGTCCATCCTGGGGGCCCGGCTCGGGCTCGCCGCGGTCGAGGCCCTGGCCCCCCCGCCGGACCGCAAACGCCGGGGCCGGTACCTCCACCGCACCTGCGCCCTGGACGGGGTGCAGGTGACCACCGGCTGCACCCTGGGGAACGGGAACCTCGAGGTCGTCCCCCGGGGCCGCCACCGCCTGGAGCTCGGGCTCGAGGGGGAGCCGCTGCGGGTGGCGGCCGAGCTCACCGAGGAGGCCCTGGCCCGGGGCCGGGCCTGGCTCGAGGCCGGCCGGGACGAGGCGATCCTCCGGGCGCTGGAGCGATGCGACCCGGACGAGATCCTCCGGGTGGAGCGGATCGGATGAACGCGCTCCTCGAGATCGGGAAGGTGGCCGCGGGGGAGGCCTGGCGCATGGGGTGGTTCACCCTGCTCGGGGTCGTCGTGGCCGCGGTCATCAAGACCTACCAGTGGGACCGCAAGGTCCGGGCCTACGTGGGCCGGGCCGGGGCCT
Source organism: uncultured Thermodesulfobacteriota bacterium (assembly GCA_964624725.1). Taxonomy (GTDB): domain Bacteria; phylum Desulfobacterota; class Deferrisomatia; order Deferrisomatales; family Deferrisomataceae; genus Deferrisoma. The sequence goes on along the minus strand of CAZUYO010000042.1, from coordinate 7,812 downwards.
GGGGCATCCTGATCGCCACGGCCGTGGGCACCCTGAGCCCCCTGTGCTCCTGCGGGATCCTGCCGGTGGTGATCCCCATGGCCCTGTCCGGGGTGCCCCTGCCGCCGCTCATGGCCCTTCTCGTCACGAGCCCCGTCATGGACCCGGCCTCCTTCGCCCTGACCTGGGGCGGGGTCGGGCCGGCGCTCGCCTGGTGGAAGTTCGGCGGGGCGGTGTTCCTGGGGCTCGCGGCCGGGTTCGGCACCTGGGCCCTGGAGCGCAGCGGGTTCCTGGCCGGAAACCTCCTGCGGATGCGGCCCGTGTACACGGCCGAGGGGGAACTGGCGCCGGCCTACGAGATCGCCTGCGCCAACGGGTTCCGGGTCCGCACCATGACCGTGGTGCCCCGGGAGAGCCGGCTGCGGTTCTTCCTCGACCGGTTCTGGGACGTGGGGTCCTTCGTGTTCCTCTGGGTGGGGGTGGCCATCGTGCTGGAGGCCGTGATCCAGGTGCTGGTGCCCACCCGGTGGCTCGTGTGGCTCGGCGGTCAGGGGGGGCCCCTGGGGGTTCTCGCGGCCACGGCCGTGGCCCTGCCCCTCCCGCTCCACCAGGTGCCGGTGGTGCCCGTGCTCGCCGGGCTCCAGGCCAAGGGTCTGGGGGCCGGACCGGATCTCGCGTTTCTCCTGGCCGGCCCGGTCACCAGCATCCCGGCCTCGGCGGCGCTGGCGGCCATGTTTCGGCCGCGGGTCGTGGCGGTGTACCTGGCCCTGGGGCTCTCCGGCGCCGCGGTGCTGGGGCTCCTGCGGTGGGGGCTCGCCGGACCGTGATGCGGGCCTCGCCCTCGGCGCTCCTGCTCGCCCTCCTCGCGTTCGTCGCCGCCTGTGCCGGGCCGCCGACCCGCCCCGAGCCGGGCCCCGCCGGCCGGGTGGAGGGCCGCGTGTCCCTGCGGGCCAAGGGGTTTGCCGGCGCCACGGTGCGGTTCCTGCCGGTGCCCGACGACCCGACTCGGCTCCCGGAGCCGGCGGCCGAGGTGACCTCAGGCGAGGCCGGGGTGTTCCGCGCCGCCCTCCCCCCCGGGGCTTACCTCGTGCTCGCCGAGGCCCCGGGGCTCCACGGCTATTTCGGCCGGAACCCGGTGCTGCTCGTGACCCGGCTCGACGGGCTCAACCTGCCGCTGGTACCCGCCCATCCCCTGCGGCGCCGCCCCGCCGCGCCGGGGTCCGAGGGGGTGGAGGGCCGGGTGCTGGCCGAGGGAACCCCGGTCGCGGGGGCCCGGGTGTTCGCCTACCTCGACCTCGCCGGGGGGCTTCGGGGGCCCGGGTACGCCGTGTCGGAGCCCACCGGCCCCGACGGCCGCTTCGCCCTTCCCCTGCCCCCGGGCACCTACTACCTGGCGGCCCGGGCCCGGCTGCCCGGATCCCGGGGCCGGCTCCACCCCGGCGACCGGTTCGGGGTGGTCCCGGAGCTGCCCCTCCGGCTTCGCCGGGGCGAACGGATCGGGGTGGACATCGAGACCGTGGAGCTGCCCTCCGCCGAGCGCATGGCCCGGTTTCGCGGGGCGACCGCCGTGGTCGAGGGCCGGATCGTGGACCCCCAGGGCCGGCCGGTGCCCGGGCTCCGGGCCTGCCTCTACCGGCGCCCGGAGATGCTCGACCGGCCCGACGCCTTCTCGGAACCCACCGGCCCCGACGGGGCGTTTCGGATCGAGGCCCGGTGGTTCGGGCCGGCCTACCTCGGGGCCCGGCAGCAGCTCGGCGGGCCGCCCGCCCTCGACGAGCGGGTCGGGTTCTACCGGGGCCCCCGGGGCGCCCGGATCGACCTGGAGCCCGGGGGGCACCTCCGGGACCTCCTGGTGGTGGTGCCCCGATGAGGTGCGCGCTCGTCGCGGCCGTCCTGCTCGGGGCCCTGGGCTGCGCCGGGCCCCGGCCCGCCCCCGACCGGGTGGTGCGCTGGAGCGGGGAGGTACACGTCGCGGACGACGTGGTGCTCCCCCGGGGCACCCGGCTCGTCGTGGAGCCGGGCACCCGGGTGCGGTTCGCGTTCCGCGACGACGACGGCGACGGGTGGGGGGACGCCTCGATCCGGATCGAGGGGGACCTGGAGGCGGTGGGCACCGCGGAGCGCCCGATCGTGTTCACGGCGGCCGAAGGGCCGGCCACGCCGGGGCGGTGGGGGGAGATCCGGGTGGATTTCGGCCGGATCCGGCTTGAGCGCTGCATCGTCGAGGGGAGCACCCGGGGGCTCCACGCCCATTTCTCCCGGGGGGAGGTGCGCGACTCGGTGTTCCGGCGCAACGTGGACGGCACCCGGCTCGGGAACTCCGAACTCGTGGTGGAGCGCAACCTCTTCTACGGCAACCCCGGAAAGGCCTACAACGCCCACCGCTGCCGGAACCGGGTCGAGGCGAACCGGTTCCACCACAACGGGAAGGCCCTGTTTCTGTTCGAGGCCGACGGGGGAAGCGTGTTCACCCGGAACCGGTTCCGGGCGAACCGGACGGACCTGCGGCCCGGCGACTTTTTCACCGGCACGGTGCGCGCACCGGGGAACGACTGGGGGGGAGACGGGCCCCCGACGCCCACGGCCGACAACCCGGCCGTGACCGTGGAGGCCTCCTCCGCCCCCGTCCCCTGGGCCGGGCCCGCGGGCTGGGCCGGGTGGGACGAGCGCTGGGCCGCCGACCTGGGCGGGTTCGTGGACGCCCCGGCCCGGCCGGCCGACGAGGGGGTGTACGCCGCGTCCTGGGCCGGCCGGGTGGTCCGGCTGGGCACCCTCGACGGCACGACACGGGCCGAGGCCCGGCTCCCCGACGTGGTGGACGCGGCCCCGGCCCTGGGGCCGGGCGTGGCGGCCGCGTGGGCCTGGGACCGGGGGCTCTACTTGCTCTCGAGGCCGGACCTCCGGGTGCTCGACCGGGCCGCGTCGGCCCCCTCCCCCCACGACGACCACCGCCAGTCGGCCCCGGTGTTCGGGGGCACCCGCCTGTTCGCCGCGGGGTGGGACGGCCGGGTCCGGGCCTTCGAGACCGCCGGGGGAGCCCTCGAGCCCCTCTGGTCGTTCCAGGCCGGGGGCCCGTTCCGGGCGCCCCTGACCCTGGCCGGGGGGCTCCTCCTGGCCCCGTGCCAGGACGGGGGGCTCTACGCCCTCGACCCCGCCACGGGAGCGCTCCGGTGGCGCTACGGGGCCGGGGCCCCCCTCCTTTCGGGGGCGGCCGCGGCGGACGGGCTCGCCGTGGCCGCCGACCGGGCCGGCCGGCTCCACGCCCTCGACCTCGCCACGGGCCGGCCCCGGTGGACCGCGGACCTGGGGGCCCCCGCCTGGTACGCGGGGGCGGCCACGGCCGACGGCCTCGTGTTCCAGGGGGACGACGCCGGGCGGCTCCACGCCCTCGACCTCGCCACCGGGGAACCCCGCTGGACGGCCGCCCTGGCCGGGGGGGTGCGCACGCGGCCCCTGCCCCTGGGGAACCGGGACCTGGCCGTGGTGTCCCTCGGGGGCTGGGCGTACCTTTTCGACCGCCTCACCGGTACCGAACTCGACGCCTGGCCCGCGGGGGAGGGGGCCCAGGCCGACCCCGCCGCGGCCGGGGCGTTCGTGTTCGTGGGCACCCGGGAGCGGGGGCTTTTGTGTCTGGAGCGGCGGGGGTGGTAGATTGGAACGGCTCGAAACGAAACGTACCGAACGCCTGGCATTCGAGCAGGAGGGACGATCGTGAACCGTAGGGCGATGCTGGCGGCCGTGCTGGGGCTCGTGCTGACGGCCGGGAGCGCCTGGGCCTGCGTGGGCAAGACCCTGGTGATCGGGGCCGTGGCCGGGCCGGAAGGGCGGGTGGTCGCCCAGATCCTCGCGCTCCTCATCAACGAACGCACCGGCACCACGGTGAAGATCCAGGAGTACGACGATGCGGCCGCGGCCCACGAGGCGGTGGTCCGCCACGAGGTGGACATCGTGGTGGAGGCGGCGGGCGAGGCCCTGGCGCGGCTCGGCCTCGAGGTTCCCGAGGACCCGGCCGCCCGGTTCGACCGGGCCAAGGAGACGTATCTCGAGCGGCTGAACCTGGTGTGGCTCCCGCCCCTTGGCTACGGAGAGGCAAACGCCGGGCCCGCGGCGCCGGTGGCCCGAAAGGACATCCTGCGAAAATTCCCGGCCCTGCCGCGGCTCATCGCCAAGACCCGCAACCGTGTGACCGAGGACGTGCTGGCCGCCCTCGCCGCCGACGGCGATCCCCGGCGGGCGGCCCGGGAGTTCCTCCGGAAGGAGAAGCTGATCTGACCCCGTTTCGCCCCCTCACCCGCCGGCGGCTCTTGGGGCTCGGCCTGCGGGCCGCCGCGTTTGCCCCCTGGCTCGCCCTCCCCTGGCCCCGGCCCGCCCGGGCCCGGCCCACCCCCGCGCCCCTGGCCGTGGCCGAGGGCGACGACCCGGCCGCCCTGGTGCGGGCCGCGCTCGCCAAGCTCGGGGGCATGGAGGCGTTCGTCCAACCCGGCCAGAGGGTCGTGGTCAAGCCCAACCTGGGCTGGGACCGGACCCCGGAGGAGGCGGCCAACACCCACCCGGCCGTGGTGGCCGAGCTCGCCCGGCTCGCCCGGGCCGCCGGGGCCCGGGAGGTCCGGGTGTTCGACCGCACCTGCAACGACGCCCGCCGCTGTTACGAGCGAAGCGGGGTCGCGGCAGCCCTGGAAGCCCTGGGCGACGACGGGGTGCGCCTGGAACACGTGCGCGACGACGGGTTCCAGGTGGTGGCGATCCCCGGCGCCCGGAAACTCACCCGGTGGCCCCTTTACCGGCCGGCGCTCGCGGCCGACGTGCTGATCAACTGCCCGGTGGTGAAACACCACGGCCTCACCGGGGTCACCCTCGCCATGAAGAACCTGATGGGGGTCATGGGCGGCAACCGGGGCCGGATCCACTGGGACATCGACGAGGCCCTGGTGGACCTCAACCTGGCCGTCCGGTCCCACCTGGTGGTGGTGGACGCCACCCGGATCCTCACCCGCAACGGCCCCCAGGGCGGCGGCACCGCCGGGGTGCGGGTGGCCAACCGGCTCGCGGCCACGGCCGACGTGGTGGCGGCCGACGCCTGGGGCGCCCGGGAGTTCGGGGTGGACCCGATGGGCGTGGGCTACATCCGGCGGGCCCACGAACGGGGCCTCGGCACGGCCGACCTGGGGAAGGTGCCGATCCGGTGAGGCCCGGGGCGCGCCGGACGGTCCAGGGCCTCCTCTTCCTGGGGTTCCTGGCCCTGTTCGCCCGCACCGCCTACCGGGGGCGGGATCTCCTGGACTGGCCCGTCCATCTCGCGTTTCGCCTCGACCCCCTGGCCTTCGTGGCCGAGGGGTTCGCCGTGGGCGCGGCGGCCTGGACCTGGCTCTGGCTCGGGGCCTTTGTGCTCGCCGGGGCCACGGTGCTCCTCGGGCGGTTCTTCTGCGGATGGATGTGCCCCCTGGGCACCGCCCTCGACCTCGCCGGGCCGGCGCTCCGGCGGGGGGCCGGCCGCCACGGGGCCCGGGCCCGGCCGCCCCGGGCGCTCGCCCCAGGCCTCCTGGCCGGGCTCCTCGGCGCGGCGCTGGCCGGCCTGCCCCTCCTCGGGGTGTTCGACCCCCTGAGCCTCCTGCTCCGCTCCCTCACCCTGGCGCTCCACCCCTGGGCCGACGCGGGCCTCAAGGCCGGCCTGGGGCTCCTCTCGGCCGCCTCCCCCGACGCCGCCGACCGGGCCTACCGGGTTCTGGACCCGGTGCTCGCCTTCGGCCGGCCCGCCTTCCTCCTGGCCGGGGTCACGGCGGCGGTCTTCGCCGCCGTGATGGCCCTCGAGCTCCTGGCCCCCCGGTTCTGGTGCGCCCACCTCTGCCCCCTGGGGGCGGGCCTGGGCCTCCTGGCCCGGCTGGGCCCGGTGCGGCGGCGCAAGGCCGGGGAGTGCGGCTCCTGCACGGCCTGCGAGGGGGCCTGTCCCACCGGGGCGGCCCGGACGGACCCGGCCGATCCCCTCTCCTGCATCCAGTGCGGCGCCTGCGAGCGGGCCTGCCCCCGGGGCGCCCGCGGGGCGGGCCGGGGGGCCGGCACGCGGCCGGCCCCGGTTCGGCCGGTGCGCCGGGCGGTGCTCGCGGCGGCCGGCGCCGGGGTGGTGGCGGGCCTCTTCCCCCGGGTCCGGGCCGCCGAGGCCGAACCCGGCCTCCATCTCCTCCGGCCCCCCGGGGCCAAGCCCGAGGAGGAGTTCCGCAAGCGCTGCATCCGGTGCGGGGCGTGCATGCGGGTGTGCCCCCGCAACGCGCTCCACCCGGCGTTTCTGGAGGCGGGGTTGGGTGGGATCTGGACGCCCCGGCTCGTTCCCCGGTTGGGCTACTGCGAATACCACTGCCGCCTGTGCGGCCAGGTCTGCCCCACCGGGGCCATCGGGTTCTTGGCCGAGGGCGAGAAGGAGCGGTGGGTCATCGGGCTTGCCGTGTTCGACCGCAACCGGTGCCTTCCCTGGCGTGCCGGCCGCAACTGCCTGGTGTGCGAGGAGCACTGCCCCACCCAGCCCAAGGCCATCGCCTTCGACGCGGACCCGGCCCGGCCCGGGGTCAAGCTCCCCCGGGTGGTGGAGGACCGGTGCATCGGGTGCGGGATCTGCGAGGCGAAATGCCCCCTGCCCGGCCGTGCGGCGATCCGGGTCACCCGGGAAAACCCGACTCGAATAGACATATTCTTCTGATTCACCGAAAAAGTTCTTGACTAAATAGATGTGGTCCACTAGGATGCCTTGCACGAGGCCCGGCGGGTGATACCCTACGGGCGCCTTTTGACCCTCGTGACCGGAGGAAACCGATGGCCCGCATCTACGAAGACAACAGCCTGAGCATCGGGAACACCCCCCTCATCCGCCTGAACCGCCTGACCCAGGGGCTCAAGGCCACGGTGGTGGGCAAGGTGGAGGGCCGGAACCCGGCCTACTCGGTCAAATGCCGGATCGGGGCCTCCATGATCTGGGACGCCGAGAAGAAGGGCATCCTGAAGCCCGGCGTCACCGTGGTGGAGCCCACCAGCGGGAACACCGGCATCGCGCTTTCGTACGTGTGCGCGGCCCGGGGCTACCGGCTCATCCTGACCATGCCCGAGACCATGAGCCTGGAGCGCCGGAAGATGCTCGCCGCCTTCGGGGCCGAACTCATCCTGACCCCGGGCTCCGAGGGCATGAAGGGGGCGATCAACAAGGCCCAGGAGATCGTGGACTCGGCGCCGGGGAAGTACTTCATGCCCAACCAGTTCAAGAACCCGGCGAACCCGGAGATCCATTTCCGCACCACCGGCCCGGAGATCTGGAACGACACGGAAGGGAAGATCGACATCCTGGTCGCCGGCGTGGGCACCGGGGGCACGATCACGGGCGTGAGCCGGTACATCAAGCAGGAGAAGGGCAAGGCGATCCACTCGGTGGCCGTGGAGCCGGCCGCCTCGCCCGTGCTCTCGGGCGGCGTGCCCGGCCCCCACAAGATCCAGGGCATCGGCGCCGGGTTCAAGCCCGACGTGCTGGACCTCTCGGTGGTGGACGAGGTGGTGCAGGTGACGGACGACGAGGCCTTCGAGACGGCCCGCCGGCTCGCCCGGGAGGAGGGCATCATCTCGGGCATCTCGAGCGGGGCGGCCGTGGCCGCGGCGCTCAAGGTGGCCGCCCGGCCCGAGAACGAGGGCAAGCTGATCGTGGCGGTGCTTCCCGACAGCGGCGAGCGCTACCTCTCGACCCCGCTGTTCGAGGCCTGACCCCCTCACCCCGGCCCTCTCCCCCCGCTGGGGGGAGAGGGAGACACACGGCGTCCGGGGTCCAGCCGGTGCGCGGCGGTTCCCCCTCCCCTCGCGGGA
>CAZUYO010000041.1:0-14973 GCA_964624725.1 uncultured Thermodesulfobacteriota bacterium | reverse complement strand
GCAGGTCCACCACCACCAGGACGGTGTCGGTTCGTTCGAGCAGCCATCGGGTCATCGAATGCTCCCTTCTTTGCCTCCCCACCCGTCCGGCTACCGCCGGAAGACCGTGCGCATCGCCTCCGGGCCCTTGGGTTCCCGGGCCGACACGGCCACCTCCACCCCGGGTCCGTTCCGGCGGGCCCGCAGCTCCTCCACCCAGGTCCGGGCGAGGCACGCGATGGCACGGGTCATGGGTCGGGGCACGTGGAGGATCAGCCGGTGCCCGCAGTCCCGGGGCTCGAGAAAGCAGCCCAGGATCCACGGGTAGGTCACGGCCCGGTCCACGAACTCGTTCACCACGGCCCGTACCCTGGGGTCCAGGTCGCCGAGGCGGTCCAGGAGCACCGGCCCGAAGGGCCGCCGGGCCGCGGCGGAATCCCGTCGTCGGTGCGCGGCCCGCTGGCGGGTCCGGCGCCATCGCAAGGAGGAAGGGGATCGGTCCATAGGCTTCAGCCTACCCCAGGCTAGGGATTCGGCAAGCGGGCACGGGCCGTGGGGGCGCCCCTCACCCCAGCCAGATCTCCTGGACGCCCCGGATCACGAACTGCACGGCCAGCGACGCGAGCAAAAGGCCCATCAACCGGGTCACCAGCCGTACCCCCGTGGGGCCGAGCCAGCGCGACAGGGGCTCCGCCAACCGAAACGCCAGGAACACCAGCACAGCGTTCGCCACCACCGCGAGCCACACGATCCCCGCCCCGGCCAGGCCGTGGCCCGCGTCGGTCAGCACCAGCACGGCCGAGATCGCGCCGGGCCCGGCCAGCATGGGAATCGCCAACGGGATCAGGGAGACGTCCTCCTTCTCCCGCGCCGCCGACTCCTCCTCCTCGGTGCGCTTCATCCGGTTCCCCCGGGCCTCCAGCATGTCGAAGCCGACCTTCAGGAGGATCAGCCCGCCGGTCACCCGAAACGCGGCCAGGGTCACGCCGAACAGGCCGAAGATCGCCCGGCCCGCCAGGGAGAAGAAGACGAGCACCGCCATCATGTACACCGTGGCCCGCAGGGCCACCCGCCGCCGCCCCTCGGGCGGCAGGTCGGCCGTGAGCGCCAGGAACACCGGCATGTTGCCGATGGGGTCCAAGATGGCGAACAGCGTGGCAAACGCTTGGAGAAACTCGGGGAACACGCACGCCTCCCTGGGTCCGGGGAAGACCGGGGGTTCTACCCCGAACCCCATCCCCCGTGCAAGCCGGTCCGGCCTCGGCCGCCGTTTGCGCGCCGGCTCGAACCTTCGTATTCTCCCACCGGGCACGCCCCCGCGGGGCCACGGAAGCGGTCCCTCTCCACTCCGACCCCTGATGCGGGGGCCGCGCCCAACGGTTCGAGCGGACGGTTCGGCCGGAATCCGAAAGGGCGTTCGCCCCCTCGTCGGGTACCCATGGACACCCGCCCCGAAGGAGTCACCCATGGCACTTCCGATCGAAGAAGCTCTGGCGCGTTTCGAGGCGATGTTCCGGGAGGCGGGGGAGCCTCCCGAGGCCTTCGAGGCGTTTGCCCGCCTGTACCGGCGTTACCGGCAGGGGGAAACGGGAACGGTGGAGTGGGACCGCATCGAGCCCGCCGGTCCCGAGCAGATGGTGCCCCTGGAGGCGGCGGACACGCCCGAGGCCCGGCGGGAGGGCGAGCGGCGGTGGGGGGAGCTCGTGTGGATCGTTCTGAACGGCGGGCTGGGCACGTCCATGAAGATGGACCGGGCCAAGAGCCTCGTGCCCGTGAAGGGGGGCCGGAGCTTCCTCGACCTCCTGGCCGGCCACGTGCTCCGGCTCCGCCGGCGCACCGGGGTGGAGCTGCCCGTGCTCTTCATGAACTCGTTCGCCACCCGGGACGACACCCTGCGGGCGCTGGCGGGCAAGGGGCTGGAGGTCCGGGGCCTCCCCCTGGACTTCGTGCAGCACCGGTTCCCCCGGATCCGCGTGGACGACGGCGGCCCCCTGGGCGCCGCGGGCGACCGGGATGCGTGGGCCCCCCCGGGCCACGGGAACCTGTACGCCGCCCTGGCGGCCTCCGGCGCGCTGGAACGACTCCTCGACGCCGGGATCCGCTGGGCCTTCGTGTCGAACGCCGACAACCTGGGGGCGAGCCCCCACCCGGGGCTGCTCGGATACCTCGCCCTCGAGAACCTGCAGTTCGCCCTGGAGGTGACCCCAAAGACCGAGGCGGACGTGAAGGGGGGAACCCTGGTGGTGAAGGACGGCCGGCTGGAGCTCCTGGAGATCGCCCAGGTGCCCCCGGGCCGGGAGGCCGAGTTCCAGGACATCCGGCGGTTCCGGGTGTTCAACACGAACAACCTCTGGGTGGACCTGGCCGCCGTTCGGGATCTCGTGTCCGGGGGGCGGGGCCTGGAGCTGCCCCTGATCGTGAACCGCAAGGAGGCCCGGGGGGTGCCGGTGGTGCAGCTGGAGACGGCCATGGGCGCGGCCATCGGCGCGTTCGAGCGATCGCGGGGGATCGTGGTGGGCCGGGAGCGGTTCGCGCCGGTGAAAACCACCGACGACCTCCTGGCCCGACGGAGCGACGCGTACGTGCCGGGCGACGAGAGCCCCCTCGTGCCGAACCCCGAGAGGGATCCCGGCCTGGGGCCGCTGGTGATCCGGCTGGATCCCCGCTACTACCGGTCGGTGGCGGACCTCGACCGGCGGATCCCCGACCCGCCGAGCCTCGTGCGGGCCCGCCGGCTCGAGGTCCGGGGGGACGTGCGGTTCGGAAGGGGCGTGGTGGTCGTGGGGGACGCCGTGGTCGAACCCCCCGGAGAGGAGCCCCTGACGATCCCCGACGGGGCCCGGTTAGGGGGCTGAGCCGGACACCAGCTCCCGCAGGGAGGCCAGCACCTGCCCGTCCAGGGCCCCGGCGACCCCCTGTTCCAACTGGGCCACGGCCTCCAACGGCGCGATGGGCGGGCGGTAGGCCCGCTCGGAGGTGAGCCCCACGAACGCCTCGGCCACGGCCACGATCTTCGCCGCCGGGGGGATCTCGTCGCCCTGCCGACCCATGTAGCCCGAGCCGTCTTCCCGTTCGTGGTGGTACACGATGGCGTCCCGGTCCAGGCCCCTCACCCCCAGTTGCTCCAGGAACCGCCAACCCAGGAGGGGGTGTTCGGCCAGGTCCCGCCGCTCCCGGGGCCCGAGCCGCCTCGGCTCGGCGAGCCGCCGGATCCGGAAGCTCGCCTCCCCCAGGTCGTGGAACCGGGCGCTGGCCTCGATCCGCTCCACGGTTTCCTCGCCGTACCCCAGGGCCCGGGCCAACTTCCCGGCCCACGCGGCCACGGCGCGGGAGTGGCCGGGCATCCCCGGGATCATGTCCTCCACCATGTCCACGAGGTAGGAGAGCGACTCCCGGAGGAACCCCTGCCGGTCCTTCGAGAACCGTCGGAAGGCGTGGAGCACCAGGCCGATCCGGTTCGCCACCGGGAGGAACCGGTCCCGGTCTTCCGGGGTGAACACCCCTCCGTCGGCCCGGTTGCTGAAGTGCACCACCCCCTCCAGTTCCCCGTGGGCCAGGAGCGGGACGCTCAGGAACGAGTCGGTGCGGTAGCCGCCCACCCGGTTCAGCGGGGCGGCGTCGGCCTCCAGGTCCTCCGGGACGAGGAGCGGCTTCCGGTGCCGGGCCACCCACCCGGACACGGTTTCCGAGTCGAGGGCCACCCGGGTGGTCCGGATGACCTGGTCCCGGCCCTCGAACCCGAACGCCTCCTGGACCACGAGATGGCCGTCGTCGCGGACCATGAGGGAGATCCGGTCCGCCGGGACCACCTCGCGGCACAGCCGGGCCACCCAGCCCAGGAGCACCCCCGCCTCCCGCGGCCGGCCCACCACGGCCTGGGCGGTCATGCGGTCGATCAACCGGTCGGTGTCGGGCGCCTCGGGCCCCGGCGGCACATAGTAGCGCCGCCCCGCCATCTGGCGCGCCTTCGCCAGCGATTCCTGCGCCACGCTCCAAAGGGTGTCGGAGGTGTCGCCGTGCTCCGGCATCACCGCCGCCCCCATGCAGGGGTCCACCCGGAGGCCGCCCCCGGGCACGAGTTCGGGAATCAACGGGGCGGCGAAGGCCTCGAACAGCCGCCGCGCCAACGCCGCCACCTCCTCCTTCCCGGCGCCGGGCAGGATGACCGCCAGGGTCTCCGGCTCGATCCGGGCCAGGGTGTCGCTGCGGCGCCGGGTCCGGTTCACCGTGGCCACCACGGCCTGCAGCAGCGCGTCCGCCACGGCCGCCCCCCGGTCGGCCCGGATCCCGGGCAGGGCGTCGATCTCGAGCAGCAGAAGGGCCACCGGGGTCTGGGTGCGGGCGGCCCGGGCCACCTCGCCCCGGAAGTGCTGATCGAAGTACCGCCGCGTGAACACCCCGGTGAGCCGGTCGACGAAGGCGAGTTCCCGGGCCCGGTCGCCCGCCGCCAGGTCGTCCAGGACCGGTTCGAAGCTGAACGCCAGCAACCGCGCCATCCGCGCCTCGTCGGCCGTGAACCCGGGCTCGGTCTTCCGGACGAGCACGAGGAGTCCGGCGTCGCGCCCCGACGGCCCCAGGGGGACCGCAAGGACGGAACACGCCCCCAGCGGCTCCAGCCAGCGGGAGGCCACCGAGGGGTCACGCTCGGCGTCCAGCAGGGCCGGGTGGGCCGCCGCCCCGCGCACGGCCGCGAACAGGCGCCGAAGGGGTTCCTCGTAGCCCTGGGCCGCGCCCCGGGTCTCGAGGAACGCCGGCTCCGAACCCACCCGCCAGACGGCCGCGGCGCCGTCCCAGCGCACGATGGAGGAAGAGAGGTCCATGAGGAGCCGCAGGGCGTCCTCCAGCGACGTGGCGCTTCGCGCCGCCCACTGCGCCTGAAAGAGGAGGTTCACCTCCCGGGGGTACCGGGACGCCCAGTCGCCGGGGATCTCCAGCGGCACCGGAACCAAACAGGAGGGGGAAATCGCGGTCGCCATGGGGAAACAGCATCCTTTCCGCCGGGGGAGAGTTGCCTACCGCAGGCCCACCCCTGACCGTCCCGAACACGGAATGCAAACATCTTGCCGCGATGGAACTCCCTCGGGATTCCACGAAAACGGCCGGCTTCCGCAAGAAAGCCGGCCGTCCCCTGCCCCATGGGCGTGGCAAAACTAGCCCATTTATGGAAATCTTTTTCCTATTAGTCCCGAATCTGTGCGACCGGGCGTCAGAACCGGGATGCCAACTCCCGGGCGGCGGCCTCCTGCTCCCGCAGCCGCTCCTCGGCCACCTCCGGCCCCCCGTGCAGCGTCGGTTCCACCACCAGGGCTTCCACCCGCGTGAACCCGATGAAGCCGAGAACGAGCTCCAGATAGGACCGTTGGTGATCGGCGGCCGCGGCGTCCGACCCGGGGGGATACTCGCCGCCCCTGGCGAGCAGGAGCGCGGCCGGGCGGCCCGTCACGAGACCCGCATAGCCCTTCTGGGGGTCGAAGGAGAACGTGTAGGTGGGCTGGACGACCACGTCGATCCACTGCTTGAGCCTGTACGGGATCCCGAAATTCCACATCGGGCTCGAGATGACCAGCTTGTCGGCCGCCTTGAGCCGCTCGATCTCGGCGATCACCCGTTCCCACGCCCTGGCCTCGGCATCCGAGTGGGGTTGTCCCCGCATGATCTTGTATTTGCCGCTCGCGGCCGTGAAGTCGAACTCCGGCAGATCGGCCGCCCACAGGTCCAGGGTTTCCACCTCGTCGCCCGGGTGGGCGGCCCGGTAGGCTTCGAGAAAGGTCCGCGCGAGGCGGGTGGAGTAGGAGAGGTCCCCCATGGGGCTCGCCTGCACGTGAAGAACGTTGGCCATGGCCTGATCCCTCCGCTTTTTGGCGCTCGGGCGGGATGGGCCCCCGGGATTGCGCCGTGAACCCCGGGAACCGTTCTTCCGGTCCGGCCGGCCCAGACGCTCCACGCCCCCGACCTCCGCCAGGCGGGTGTCCACGAAAAAGGGGTTCCCGGCCATCACGGGAACCCCAGGGTAACGCGACGCTGCGGGTTCGCAAGCCCTCGCCTGGACTAGCCCCCCTGGGTCCCGGCTTCCCGCACCTCGCCCCGGATGAGTTCGTCCACCTCGGCCCCCGTGAGCTCCTCCCGCGCGAGGAGGGCCTCGGCCACCCGGTCCAGGGCGTCGCGGTGCTCGGTCAGGAGCGCCACCGCCCGGTCCTCGCAGTCCCGGACGATCGCCTCGATCTCCTGATCGATGATCCAGCCCATCTGCTCCGAGTACGTCTTTTCCTGGGCCAGCTTTTTCCCGAGGAACACGTGCTCCTCGCCCCGGCTGAAGGTCACCGGCCCCACCCGCTCGCTCATGCCCCACTGGCAGACCATCTTCTCCGCCAGGTCGGTGGACTGCTTGAGGTCGTTCTGGGCCCCGGTGGAGAGGTCGTCGAACACGAGCCGCTCGGCCGCCCGCCCCCCCATGTTCACCGTGATCTTCCCCAGGAGATACGACTTCGGATAGTAGTGCCGGTCGGCCTCGGGCACGATCTGGGTCACCCCCAGGGCCGCGCCCCGGGGCACGATGGTGACCTTGTGCACCGGGTCCATACCGGGGATGAGCCGGGCCACCACGGCGTGGCCGGCCTCGTGGTAGGCCGTGATGCGGCGCTCCTTCTCGTCGGTGAGCCCGGGCCGTTCGAGGCCCATGAGCACCTTGTCCTTGGCCTGCTCGAAGTGGGACCTCGTCACGAGGTCGCTCTTCTCCCGGGCCGCGAACAGGGCCGCCTCGTTGCACAGGTTCTCGAGATCCGCTCCGCTCATGCCGGGGGTGGAGCGGGCGATCACGTCCAGGTCCACGTCGGGCGCGAGCGGCATCTTGCGGGTGTGGATCCGGAGGATCTGGCGGCGCTCCTCCAGGGTCGGCAGGTCGATCACCACGTGCCGGTCGAACCGCCCGGGCCGCAGGAGCGCCGGGTCCAGCACGTCGGGCCGGTTCGTGGCCGCGATCACGATGACCCGCTCGTGGCCCTCGAACCCGTCCATCTCCCCGAGGAGCTGGTTCAGGGTCTGCTCCCGCTCGTCGTGCCCACCCCCCAGCCCGGTGCCCCGGGAGCGGCCCACGGCGTCGATCTCGTCGATGAAGATCATGCTCGGGGCCTTGGCCCGGGCCTTCTCGAAGAGGTCCCGCACCCGGGCCGCCCCCACCCCCACGAACATCTCGATGAACTCCGAGGCGCTGGTGGAGAAGAACGGCACCCCGGCCTCCCCCGCCACGGCCCGGGCCAGCAGGGTCTTCCCGGTTCCCGGCGGGCCCATGAGCAGGATCCCCTTGGGTACCCGGCCCCCGATCCGCTGGAACCGCTCGGGATCCCGCAGGTAGTCCACCACCTCGGAGAGCTCCCGCTTGGGGTTTTCCATGCCGGCCACGTCCTGGAAGGTGACCTTGGGCACCTTGCCCTCGTACACCCGGGCCTTCACCTGGCCGAAGTTTCCAAAGGGGCCGAACCGGGCGTTCTGGGCCCGCCGCATGGTCCACACCCAGAACCCGAGAAGGAGGAGCCACGGCAGGCTGTTCACGAGGAACATCCACCACATGTTCTCCTGGCCCCGCCGGCGCACCCGCACCTCCACCCCCTTGTCCTCGAGGAGCGGCAGGAGTTCTTGGTCGTCCAGGGGGGGCAACTGGGTGCGAACCGTGGAGGTCTTCTGGCCGGCCGTCCCCACCGGGATCTCCCGGTAGAGGGCGGCGGTGAGCTCCTCCTCCCCCAGTTCCACCTGCCGCACGTTGCCCTCCCGCAGCTCCCGCTTGAAGGCGGAGTACGAGACGGTGGCCGCGGGCCCCGTCGGGGTCCGGGAGAGGTTCTCCACCATCACGCTCAGGAGCAGCAGGAGCAGGAGGAGCCCCAACGCCCGCTGCCAGGGAAATCGCTCCATGGCTCGGTTCGGTCCTTTCAAAGCAAGGCGGGAGCCCTGCGGGTTCCCGGCGAGGCGGCTCGCCAGCCGGACGGCCGGGTGGCGCACCCCGCCGCGGCCATGCGGAGCCGATGGAGTCCTCCGGCTAAGCTATCGGAAAGCCTGGAAACGGTCAAACGGGCGGGCGGCCTGGGCGGGCGAGTTCACCCCGCGGCCCGGTCGGGAAAGAGCCGGAGGGCCAGGTCCTCCAGGCGCCGGATCTCGTCGCGGTACCGGGCGGCCGTTTCGAACTCCAGGTCCGCCGCGGCCTCGAGCATCTTCTTTCGCAGCTCGGCGATCTCGGCCTCGAGCTCCTCGGGCGTCCGGTAGGCCGCCTCGTCCTCGGCCGCCACCGGCACCGTGACGTAGTCCATCTCGTAGACCGACGAGAGCACGTCGTCGATGCGCTTGCGCACCGACTCGGGGGTGATGCCGTGGGCCTCGTTGTAGGCGAGCTGGGCGGCCCGGCGGCGGCGGCTCTCGGCGATGGCCCGGGCCATGGAGCCCGTGATCCGGTCGGCGTAGAAAATGACCCGGCCGTTCACGTTTCGCGCCGCCCGGCCCGCCGTCTGGATGAGGCTCGTCTCGCTCCGGAGAAACCCCTCCTTGTCGGCGTCGAGCACCGCCACCAGGCTCACCTCGGGCAGGTCGAGCCCCTCCCGCAGCAGGTTCACCCCGATCAGCACGTCGTGCACCCCCTGCCGGAGCTCCCGGATGATCTTCACCCGCTCCAGGGTGTCGATGTCGGAGTGGAGGTACACGGTCTTGACCCCCAGGTCGGCGTAGTAGCGCGTGAGGTCCTCGGCCATGCGCTTGGTGAGCGTGGTCACCAGCACCCGCTCGCCCCGCTCCACCGTGCGCCGGATCTCCTCCAGGAGGTCGTCCACCTGGGTCTCGGCCGGCCGCACCAGGATCTCGGGGTCCACGAGCCCCGTGGGCCGCACGATCTGCTCCACCACCCGGCCGCCGGCCTTCTCGAGCTCGTACCGGCCCGGGGTGGCCGACACGTAGATCGCCTGGTTCACCCGGGCCTCGAACTCGTCGAACCGCAGCGGCCGGTTGTCGAGGGCCGAGGGCAGCCGGAACCCGTACTCGACGAGCGTTTCCTTGCGCGACCGGTCCCCCCGGTACATGCCGCCGAGCTGCGGGATCGTGACGTGGCTTTCGTCCACCACGAGCAGGAAATCCTCGGGGAAGTAGTCGAGGAGGGTGGGCGGGGGCTCGCCGGGCCGGCGGCCCGTGAGGTGGCGGGAGTAGTTCTCGATGCCCGTGCAGTATCCCATCTCCTGGAGCATCTCGATGTCGAACAGCGTGCGCTGCTCCAGGCGCTGGGCCTCCAGGAGCTTTCCCTGGGCCCGGAGCTCCCGGAGCCGCTCCCCCAGCTCCTCCTGGATCGACCGGATGGCCCGGTCGAGCACGTCCCGGGGGGTCACGTAGTGGCTCGCGGGGGGGATCAGGATGTGCTTGAGCCGGCCGATCCGCCGGCCCCTGAGGGGGTCCACCAGGTGGATCGCCTCGATCTCGTCCCCGAAGAACTCCACCCGGATCGCGTGCTCGTCCTCGTAGGCCGGGAACACCTCCACCACGTCGCCCCGCACCCGGAACGTGCCCCGGTGGAAGTCGATGTCGTTTCGCTGGTACTGCAGGTCCACCAGCTTCCGGAGCACCCGGTCCCGGTCGGCCTCCACCCCCTCCTCCAGGTAGAGCACCATCTCCTGGTAGGTTTCCGGGTCGCCCAGGCCGTAGATGCACGACACGCTCGCCACGATGAGCACGTCACGCCGGGTTAAGAGGGCGTGGGTGGCCGCGTGCCGGAGCCGGTCGATCCGGTCGTTGATGGACGAGTCCTTCTCGATGTAGAGGTCCTGCTCGGGGAGGTAGGCCTCGGGCTGGTAGTAGTCGTAGTAGCTGACGAAGTACTCGACGGCGTTTTCGGGGAAGAGCGCCTTGAACTCGGCGTAGAGCTGGGCCGCCAGGGTCTTGTTGGGGGCGATCACCAGGGTGGGCCGGTCGACCCGGGCCACCACGTTGGCGATCGTGAAGGTCTTGCCCGACCCGGTGACCCCGAGGAGGACCTGGTGGCGAAGCCCCTCCTCGACCCCCCGGGCCAGCTCCTCGATGGCCCGGGGCTGATCCCCCCGGGGCTCGAACTCGGTGACGAGACGGAACGCCATGCGACAGGCGGGGAAGCTGGGAGGCTAGGAGGCTGGGAAGCTGGGAAGCGCGGTTCCGGCCCCCGTGGCCCCGGGGTGCCGCCACGGGTCGGTCCCGCGGCATGCCCCCCCGCGGCCAGGCGGCCGGGCCGCCCAGCCGCCATGCCGCCCGGCGCGCGCGCAGCGCGCCCTTACCTCACCTTCCACCGGGTGCCCTCCGGGCCGTCCTCGAGCACGATGCCCCGCTCGGCCAGTTCGTCCCGGATCCGGTCGGCCGTGGCCCAGTCCCGGGCCTTCCGGGCGGCGGCCCGCTCCGCGATCTTCTGCTCCACCCAGGCCGGGTCGATCCCCAGCGAGGCCGCCCCGCCGCGGCGGCGGGCCTCCCGGTAGGCCACCGGGTCCTCCTGCAGGATGCCCAGCACCGCCCCCACCTTCCGGAGGCTCTCGGCGGCGTACCGCACCACGGCCAGGTGGTGGGGCTGGGGGTCGAAGCCCTCGTGCAGGAACGCCCCCACCTCCCGGGCGCACCGGTGCATGTGCCCCAGGGCCTCGGCGGTGTTGAAGTCGTCGTTCATCGCCTGCTCGAACTGGTAGAACAGCCCGAGCACCGCCTCGTGCACGGCCCGGCTGCCGTTGCCCAACTCGGCCACCGGCACCTGGCTCGGTACCTCCCGGTCCCGGAGCACGGTGTCGGCCCGCTCCAGGAGGCCGTAGAGCCGGTCGAGACCGGCCGCGGCGTCGTGGAGCGCCTGATCCGAGTAGTCCAGGGGGCTCCGGTAGTGGTGGCTCAGGAGAAACGCCCGCAACACCTCGGGGTGCACGGCCTTTAAGACGTCGCGGATCGTGAAGAAGTTCCCCAGGCTCTTGGACATCTTCTCCTGGTTGATGTTCACGAAGCCGTTGTGGAGCCAGTACCGGACGAACGGCTTTCCGGTCAGGGCCTCGGCCTGGGCCACCTCGTTCTCGTGGTGGGGGAACACCAGGTCCTTCCCGCCCCCGTGGATGTCGATCGTGGGGCCCAGGTACTTCTGGCTCATCACCGAGCACTCGATGTGCCAACCCGGGCGCCCCTCGCCCCAGGGGCTGGGCCACGAGGGTTCCCCGGGTTTCGCGGCCTTCCAGAGGGCGAAATCGAGGGGGTTTCGCTTGCGGGGGTCCACCTCGACCCGGGCCCCGGCCACCATCTCGTCGAGCGGCCGCTTCGACAGGCGGCCGTAGGCCGGGTAGCTGTCCACCGAGAAATACACGTCGCCGTCCACCGCATAGGCGTGGCCCTCGGCGATCAGGCCCTCGATGTGGGCGATCATGTCGTCCACGTGCGCGGTGGCCCGGGGTTCGTGGGTCGGCCGCTCGACCCCCAGGGCGTCCATGTCCTCGTAGAAGGCCTGGATGTAGCGCTCGGCGATCTCGGCCGCCGACACCCCCTCCTCGTTGGCCCGCCGGATGATCTTGTCGTCGATGTCGGTGAAGTTGCGCACGTACACCACGTCGAACGAGCTGTACCGCAGGTACCGGTACACCACGTCGAACACCACGGCCGAGCGGGCGTGGCCCACGTGGCACAGGTCGTACACGGTGACGCCGCACACGTACATCCCCACCCGTCCGGGCTGGAGGGGTTCAAAGGGCTCCTTGCGGCCGGTGAGGGTGTTGTAGACCTTGAGTCCCATGGCTTCTCGACTTCCTCCTTCGGGGTTTCGCCGTGGCCCCGGGGCTTCGGTGAGCCCTCCGCCGGAAGGCTGGACGCTAGGAATCTAGGACGCAGAACCCTTTGCGATTCCTGGTGTTCCGCCTATCCCAACCCGCGGGAACCGCGTCCGCACCGCGACGGCGTTGCCGGCGGGCCCAAGGCCCGGGCCCCCTCACCCTGTCCCTCTCCCCCGCGGGGGGAGAGGGTATGTCGTGGCGAGGCCGCCCCCATTTTTCGTCGTCCCTTCCACGGCCGGGGTCCAGGGGTCTTCCCGGTTCGAAACGCCCCAGGGCCCGTTTGGGGCCCCGCTCCGCAGGACAGTAACGTCCGAGTCGGGGCGTAGGGGTTGGAGCGGCGACCGTGTCAGGAGTCGGTGGACAGACGCCAGAGGACAGGGGGTTCTCTGACGTCTGGCTTCTGAATTCTGGCCCCTGATACGCCAACCGCTCCCACGGGTTGGCCGGCGCGACCACGCCGGGATCCCGAATGTTCTTAGCCGCCTAGCTGCCAAGCAGCCCAGCCGCCTAGCCGAACTTGCTTGGAAAAGGCCACCGGTCACCCCGAAACCCGAACCTGCGGACCCTAGCAGAGCCCGGCGGGTGCCGGCAAGATCACCCGCCGAGCAGGAGGAGCCCGGCCTGCACCCCGCCCACCAGCGCGCCCAGCACCCCGCCCCACCAGGTGATGGCCCGGAGCTCCTTCCGGGCCACCTGCAGGATCACCCGCTCCACCTCGGCCGCCGAAAACCCCCGGATCTGCTGCTCCACCAGCCCGCGCACGTCCACGATCCCGAGGAGGGCCGGCACCTGCTCCGCCACGATGGGCAGCAGCCGGTCCAGGGCGAGCGAGGCCACCTCCCGGACAAACGCCTCCGAGGGCGGCGGCATCCCCCCCCGGGCCAGGGCCTCCCGGGCCCGCTTCGCGAGCCGGGGCGCCTCCCGGTCGGCCAGGCGCCCGAGCCCTCCCCCCTCGATCCACCGGGCGGCATGGCCGGCCCAGCGCCCGGCGGCGTCGGCTCCCAGGCTGGCCCGCAGCGGCTCGCCGTACCAGCGTTCCAGCTCGCGCTCCAACAACCCCAGGAGGGCCTCGGCCACCTCGGGCCTCCGCAGCCGCCCCACGACCCACGAGGCCGTCTGGCCGTACACCCGGTCCAGCACCTCGGGGGGAAACCCGGCCAGCACCTCCCCCGGCGTGCGGGCCAGGAGCCGGTCCACGGCCTCCAGGATCCCCTCCCGGATGCGCTGCCGGTGCTCCTCCTGCCGCACCAACTCCCGCAGCCGGAACAGATTCGCCTCGACGATCTCGTCGGCCTCGCGGAAAATCCGCTCCCGGGCCAGGAGCGCGGCGTGGCGGATCGCGTTCTTGACGAGCCCGCCCTTGACCTCGGCCAGATACCCGACGATCCCCGCCCGCACCGCCCCCTTGATCCGCTCCACGTTGGCCGGCGAGAGCACCGCCTCCTCGAACCGCTGGAGCAGCGGGTCCACCAGCGGGTCCACGGCCGAGCGCAGCGCGCCCGCGATCTCCGGGGGAAGGACCTCCCGGAGCGGCCGGTCCACCCCGGCCAGGCGGACCACCAGCCGGTCGAGCCCCAGGCGCACCCGGCTCTCCAGGTCCGGGGACGCCAGGAGCTCGGCCGCCTTCCCGGCCGCCACCCGCCGGAGCACCCCCTGCTCCCCGGGCAGCAACTGGCCCGGGGCGAGCCCCAGGATCCGATCCGCCAGCTCCCGGAGCGCGGCCCTCCCGTCCGGGGTCCGGAACCACTCGGTCAGCCCCTTGGCGGTCTCCCGGACCACGGCCTCCACGGCGCGGCCGGCGGCCTCCCGGTGCTCGGGGGCCGCCCACCACGACCGGGCGCCGGGCCCCAGGTACCGGCCGGCTAGCTCCACCACCATCTCCACGAGGGGCCGGCGGACCTCGGGCCCGGCCAGGCGCTCGGCCACCCGCTCCTCCCGCAGGAGCTCCGTGGTGACCACCTCGGCCACCTTGCGGGCGATCTCGTCCTTGCGGCGGGGGATCATGCCCTGGAACCGCAAACCCAGGATCCGCCGCTCGTCGTAGGGGCGAAACAGCATCCGGATCGCCAGGGCGTTGGTGGCGTACCCGATGACGAACCCGAAAACCGGGGCGGCGGCAACCGCCCACACCTTCCCATTCACGGGGACCCCCCCGTCTGCGGCGCCCGGCCAGAGACGGCCGGGGCGCTCGGAAACCGGGTGAGGGAACCGCCCGGAAGTCCAGGATTCATTCGCACCCTCCCAGATGCCCTCCCCCTCCGTGTTCTCCGTGCCCTCTGTGGTTTCCCTGCCGGGCCCCTGCCGGCCGCTCCCGTTCTTGACACGCCGAAGCCCCTCCCCTACCCTCGTGGAACCTTTCCAAACGAACCCGCCGCGGCCGGCTCAGCAAGGGGGGCCCCATGCTACACCCGCCCGGACCCGAAGACTACTGCCTCGCCCGCGTTCGGACGCCCCCGGACGGGGGCCTCGACCGCCGGGAGTTCCTGCGGCGCGCCGCCGCGGGCGCCTCGTTCGTCGCCCTGTGCCTCCTCGTGCCCCGGCGGTCCCACGGCGCCCCCACCGAGGAGCAACCGCCCTCCCTCGTGGTGGTCGACGTAAAGAAATGCGTGGGCTGCCGGATCTGCGAGGTGGAGTGCGCCCGCAAGAACTACAAGACCTACAACCCCCGCCACGCGAACCTCCAGGTGATCCACCTCGTGCCGCCCGTGAGCGTGCCGAACCACTGCTACCTGTGCAAGGACTCCCCCTGCATCGCCGAGTGCCCGGTGGTGGTGGACGCGAAAACGGGCAAGCGCGCCCTGTACCACGACCCCAAGGTCAAGGGGCTCAAGCTCGACAACGTGGCCTGCACGGGGTGCTGGAAGTGCGTGGACGTGTGCCAGCGGGAGCGAAGCGGGATCCTGCGGCGCAACGAGGCCTCCAAGCGGCCCGAGGGGTTCTGCACCCTGTGCGACGGCGACCCCTCGTGCGTGAAGTTCTGCCCCAACGACGCCATGGCCCGGGTGCCGGTGACCTTCGACGGCCGCTACCTGGCCCGGAACCCGTACCTCCTGGGCCAGGAACTGGCGAAGCTGTGGTATCGGTGAGGGAGGCTAGGAGGCTAGGAGGCTGGGAGGCTGGGAGGCTGGGAAGCGGGGAGGCTTGGCGGCCCGGCTTCCTAGCCGCACAGCCCGAGGCCCTTGGCGTTGCGTACACACCCTGGATCAAGCGG
>CAZUYO010000040.1:0-15153 GCA_964624725.1 uncultured Thermodesulfobacteriota bacterium | reverse complement strand
CCCCCGTTCGAGCCCTGCCGGTCAGGCGGGCTGGGGGGCGGGCTGCCTCCGGCCCCGGGCGATCTGGCTCCCCAGCGCCGCGAGGAACAGGAGGTACCCGGCGGCGTCCGTCCAGAGGTTGGGCCAGAAGCAGCCCAGGGCCGCGGCCGCAAAGAGCAGGGTCTCGGGCCAGGTGGCGCTCCGCAGGAAGTACCGGTCCAGGGCCGCCGCGAAGGCCATGAGGCCCACCGTGGTCGCGACCATCGTGGCGGCCACGTCGAGGGCCGGGCCGTTCATGAGGAGCGGCCGGTAGGCCATGACAATGGGGATGATGTAGAGCCCCTTGGCGAGCTTCCACGACACGAACGCGGTCTTCATGGGCGGGGCCCCGGCGATCCCGGCCCCCGCGAAACTCGCAAGGCTCACCGGCGGGGTCACGTTGGCGTCCTGGGAGTACCAGAACACGATCATGTGGGCCACCAGCAGGGGCACCCCCATGTCCACCAACGCCGGCCCGGCCAGGATCACGAGCACGATGTACGACGCCGTGACCGGGAGGCCCATGCCGAGCACCAGCGAGGCGAGGCCGATCAGGAGGATCGCCAGGATCTCGTGGCCGAAGGAGAGCTCGAGCACCAGGCCGCTGAACTTGAGCCCGATCCCGGTGAGCGACACCACCCCCACGATGATGCCGGCCGCGGCGCAGGCCACCGACACCACGATGGCGCCCCGGGCCCCCTTTTCCAGGGCCTCCAGGAGCTTCCGGGGGCCCATGCGGCTCTTGGCCCGGGCGAGGCTCGCGAGCCACACGCTCACCACGGCCAGGAATCCGGCCTTCATGGGCGAGACGTGGGCCAGGAGCGCGGCGACCAGAACGGCCACGGGGATCAGGAAGTGGAGGTTCTCGGCCAGCACCTTCGACGCCCGGGGCAGGTTCTCCCGGGGCTGCCCGTGGAGCCCGGTCTTCTTCGCCTCGAAGTGCACGAACAGGAGCACCGTGAAGTAGTAGAGCACCGCGGGCACGAACGCGACCTTGATGATCTCCAGGTAGCTCGTGTTGGTGAACTCGGCCATGAGGAACGCGCCGGCGCCCATGATCGGGGGCATGAGCTGGCCGCCGGTGCTGGCCGCCGCCTCGATGGCCCCGGCCACGTGGGGCTTGAACCCGACCCGCTTCATCATGGGGATCGTGAACGAGCCCGTGGCGACCACGTTCCCCACGGCCGAGCCCGACACCGATCCCATGAACCCGCTGGCGATCACGGCGGTCTTGGCCGGCCCGCCGCTGAACCGCCCCGTGAGGGCGTAGGCGAGGTCGATAAAGAAGTTCCCTCCCCCGCTCACCTCCAGGAACGCCCCGAACAGCACGAAGATGAACACGAAGGTGGCGGCCACCCCGATGGGGATCCCGAACACCCCCTCGGTGGTGAGCCACAGCGTGGTGGCCATCCGCTCCACGCTGTAGCCCTTGTGGATGATGAGATCGGGCATGTAGGGCCCGAAGTAGGCGTAGAGGAGCGCCACCACGCAGATTCCGGCCATCACGGGCCCGATCACCCGGCGGCAGGCCTCGAGCACCAGGAGGACCCCGATTACCCCGACCCACACGTCCTGGGGCAGCCAGTCGCCCTGGCGCTCGAAGAGCTCCAGGAGGTTCACGTCGAGGTACAGCACCGCGTAGAGCGTAAGCCCGATCAGGCCGAGGTCGAGCACCCACCAGAGGTTGAATCGGTCCTTTCGCACCCGCCGGAGGGGTGGGTAGGTCAGGAACACGAGGCACAGGATCGCCCCGAGGTGCACCGACCGCTGGACCAGGGCCGTGAGCGCCGTGAGCCCGGCCGTGTAGAGCTGAAACAGGCTCAGGGCCACGGCCAGCACCGTCACGACCCGGGCGACGGCGCGGGGGAAGGGGGTGTTCGCCTCCATGGTCACTCGTCCTTTCGTCGGGGGTCCGAAGGGGGCGGGAGCAGGTGTCGTATCCACCGGGTGAGCCGGTCCACCGGCCGGGTGGTGAACCGCACGGGTTCCCCCGCCGCCCGGGCCGAGAGGTTCACGGCCGTGCCCCGCCACTCGATCGTGTGGTCCACGCCGGGGCTTCCCACCCGGAGCACGAACGCGCCCACCGGGTAGTGCATCCCCTCGATCACCTGGAGCCCCCCGGCGCCGGTCCAGCGGCCCCGGCCCGGGAGATCCCCCATGCCGGCGCCGATCATGACGAACCGCTCGTCCTCCACGAAGATCCGGCCGGCGGCGTCCACCGCGTGGACCTCCCAGATGGGCTTGCGGTCCACCGAGTGCACATAGTGGATCGTGAACCGTTCGCCCGGGTCAAGGAGGGCCGCCCACAGGGGCGGGCCGCCCCGAACCGGCACCACGGCGAGTTCGACGCCCCCGGGTCCCGCGGCCCACGCCCACAGGCCCGCAGCAAAGAGCCCGGCCAGCGCACGAAGCGCCGGCCGGGCCGGAATCTGCGCCATGGGGGTGCGGGGTCAGGGACGCAGCTTCGCCGGGACCTTCACCCCCTTTTCCTCGATGGCCCGGATCGCGCCCGGGTGGAAGGGGATGGGGGACTTGCCCACGGCGTTCTCGGGGGTGGTGTACTTCGCGAACGGATGGATCTGTTCCAGGTAATCGGTGTGCTCGAACAGGGTCTTGGTGAGCTGGTACACCAGGTCCTCGGGGAGGTCACGCTGGCAGATGATCACGTTCCACACGCTCAGGGTGGGCACGGGCTGGTCCACCCCCCGGTACACCCCGCCCTCGAGGGTCCAGGCGGAGTAGTAGTCAAAGGCCTCCTCCACCTTCTTTTGCTGCTCCGGGGTGAACCCCACGATCGCGATGTCGTGGGTGGTGGCGAGATCCATGATGGAGCTCGTGCCCGGCGCCACCACCCAGAACCCGGCGTCGATGGTGCCGTCCCGCAGGGCATTGGCGGTCTCGTTGAACGACAGCCGGAACACGTTGAAGCTGTCGAGCGGAACCCCCAGGGTCTTCAACACGAGCTCCGCCATGAACGCCGTCCCGCTCCCGGGCGCGCCGATGCTCACCCGCTTGCCCTTGAAGTCGGTGACGTTTTGGATGCCGGACCCCTTGAGGGTCACGATCTGCAGCACGTTCGGGTACATGCAGGCCATCGCGAGGATCTTCTGGGGCTTGCCCTTGAACTTGCCGACCCCGCGGTAGGCCTGGTAGGCCACGTCGCCCATGACCTCGCCGATCACGGTCTCGCCCTTGTGGGCGAGTTTGACGTTCTCGACGCTCGCACCCGTGACCTCGGCCACGGCCTTGACGCCGGGCACGTACTTGGACCAGATCTCGGCCAGGCCGCCGCCGTAGGGGTAGTACACCCCGCCGGTGCCGCCGGTGCCGATGGAGATGAACGTGGTCTTGGCCGCGGCCGGGCCGGCCACGAGGGCGGCGGTGACGAGTGCCAACAGCGCGGTTCGCTTGCGCATGGAAGTCCCTCCTGCTCTCCGAAACGGGTTCAGTCCGCCATCGTTTTGACGAGCACGGTGAGTTCACCCGGAATCCGGGTGAGCCCCTTGACCGGGTAGGTGAAACTCGCCTCTTCGCCGGGTTTCAGCACCGGCGGTTTCCCCTTGCGGGGGATCAGTCCGCCCACGGCCTTGCCGTCGTCCAGGAACAGGTTCACCCGGTACCGGTGGGGCGCCGGGGAGACGTTCTTGATCTTCACCTGGAAGTGAAGCGACGGCGTTCCCTTGTAGGGCTTGATCATGCAGGCCAGGTCCTCCAGGCTCGCCTCCGGGGCGATCTGCTTCTCGATCGCTCCGCCGGCGCAGGGGACCGGGCCCTCCTTGACCTGGGTGCCCGCGCACCCCGCGGCCCACAGAAGGCCGGTTCCGGCCGCCAAGGCTGCCAGTCTCGTTCCCCATCGTTTCATCGCCATCCTCCTTTCCCCCATGTGGGTGCCGGCAACGGTTCCCTGCCAAAAAACGTTTGGATCTGGAACGGGCGCGGTCAGGTTGCCATTCGGGGGAGGGCCTGTCAACCCTCGGGTCGGTTGCCGGGAGGGCCTTCCCGGCGGCCACAACGGGGGTTCTGCCGCCGGCTTCCCTAGGCCGCCCGGGGCAGGATCACGGTGAAGGCGGCGCCGCGGCCCGGGGCCGAGTCGAGCACGATCCGGCCGCCGTGGTCCTCCACGATGGCGTGGGCGATGCTGAGGCCCAGCCCCGTGCCCTCCGACCGGGTGGTGTAGAAGGGGTTCCAGATGCGGTCCCGCTCGGCCGCGGGAACCCCCGGCCCCTCGTCCTCCACCCGCACCCACACGGTGGCGCCGTCGTCGCCCCGGCCGGTCGCGATGCGCACGGTGCCGCCCCGGGGGGAGTGGTCGAGGGCGTTCACCACCAGGTTCGTGAGCACCTGCCGGAGCTTGTCGGGGTCGCCCCAGGCGGCCGGGAGGTCCGGGTCGGCCCGGGTTTCCACGGCCACCCGGTTCTTCCGGGCCTGGGGGGCGGCCAGTTCCAGGGTCTCCACCACCAGCCGGTGGAGGTCCACGGCCTCGCGGCCGGTCTCCGCCCGGGGCCGGGCGAAGGTGAGGAGGCTCGCCACGATCTTTTGGATCCGCTCCACCTGCTCGGCGATCGCCTGGGCCTCCTCGGCGACCTCGGGGTCGGCCTCGGCGCGAAGGAGCAGGAGTTCGGTGTTGGCCTGGATCGCGGCCAAGGGGTTGTTGATCTCGTGGGCCACCCCGGCGGCCAGGGCCCCGAGGGCGGCGAGCTTGCCCGAGCGCACCAGCTCGTCCTGGGTCTCCCGGAGCCGCCGGAGCGACGCCTCGAGCTCCTCGTTCGTCTCGCGCTGGCGCTCCATGAGGGCGAGGAGTTCCGCCCGGGCCCGGAGGAGGTCCTCGTTGCGGCGCTCGAGTTCGGCGCTTCGCTCCCGGACCTTTCGCTCGAGATCGCGGTTGAGGGTTTCGATCTCCCGGTCCCGTTCCTTGAGGGCCTGGATCATGGCCCGGAACTCCCGGGCGAGTTCGGCCAGTTCGTCGTCGCCGCGAACGGGGATCTCGGCCTCCAGCCGGCCCCCGGCCACGTCGCGGGCCGCCCGGGCGAGCAGGCGTACGGGCTTGACCACCGAGCCGGCGAGCGCCGCCGCCACCAGGAGCACGGGCACGAGCCCGACGCCGTGGAGCGCCGCCACCCCCGCCAGGGTTTTCCAGAGGAGCGCCCGGTAGGGACCCTCCGGGAGCCCCACGTAGAGGATGCCCACCGGCTCGCCCGCCGCCGAGCGCAGGGGCGCGTAGGCCGAAAGGTACCACCGGTCCACCACGAAGGCCCGGTCGATCCACGGCTCCCCTCGGCCGAGCACCTGCCGGGCCACCTCGGCGCTGGCCCGGGTGCCCACGGCCCGGCCGCCTCCGGGAGCCGGCACGTTGGTGGCCACCCGGACGTCCCGCAGAAAGAGGGTGGCTGTGCCGGGGCTCGCCTCGCCGAACACCACCCGGCGGATCCGGTCCACGAGCCCGGGGTCGGCGCTCAGGACGTCCAGGGCGTACACGCACCCCCGGATCCGTCCCCGCTCGTCGGACACCGGCGCCGCCGCCACCGCCACCAGGGCCTCGTCGAGGCGCGAGGGCCCGCCGGGGGCGGCCCGGGGGGTGGGAACCACGTCCAGGCGGGCGGCCCGGGCCAGGTCGGGGGCCTCCCGTTCGAGGAGGGACAGCGGCACCGCCTCGGTGCTCACCGTGGCCTCCCCCAAAAGGGCCCGGCGCACGGGGGGCAGGGCGGTGACCGGGTCGCCGGCGCGGCTCGGGTTCCGGGCCCGGGCGAGCGCCAGGCCCCCGGGGCCGGCCGCCGACAGCACGTCCTCCCCCAGCCGGACCCTGGCCGCCTGGAGTTCGGCGGTGAGGTCCGGGGCGTCCCCCGCCACCAGGGCCCGTCGGACCCCGGGCAGGCCGGCCGCGAACCGGACCCCGTCGAGGAGCCGTTCCAGGCGGGCGTCGTAGATCTCCCGGGCGGCGCGGAGGTGGCCGGCCATCTGCGCCTGGACCTGGCCCACCAGCACCCCCCGCACCACCCACGCGGCCACCCCGGCCGAGATCACGAGCGACAGGAGCCCCAGCGCCCCGAAGGCCAGGACGACCCGGCGGTGGAACCCCCGGCGCGGGATCATGCCGGCCCCTCCCCGGGGGCGAGCCCGTACTCCCGGATCTTCCGGTCGAGGGTCTTGCGGCTGATCCCCAGGATCCGGGCCGCCGCCGATTTGCCCCACCGGGTGCGGCGCAGCACCTCGGCGATGTAGGCCGCCTCCACCTCCCGCAGGGCCAGATTCCGCCCGGGCCACCGGATCTCGCCTTCGGCCGTCGGCCCGGCCGCCTCGCCCAAGGCGAGGAGGTCGGGGCCGATCCACTCCCCGGGGCACAGGATCACGGCCCGCTCCACCACGTTTTTGAGTTCCCGCACGTTGCCGGGCCAGGGGTAGGCCCGGCAGGCCTCGAGGGCGGCGGCCGAAAGCCCCCGCACGGCCCGGCCGGTCTTTCGGTTCGCCTCCTCCACGAAGGCCTGGACCAGGGCCGGCAGGTCCTCGAGGCGCTCCCGCAGGGGCGGCACCCGCACCGTGAACACGTGCAGGCGGTAGTAGAGGTCCTCCCGGAACCGCCCGGCCCGCACGTCGGCCGCCAGGTCCCGGTTCGTGGCCGCCACGATGCGCACATCCACCTTGCGGGGCCGGGTGGCCCCCACCGGGAGGCACTCCCCCTCCTGGAGCACCCGCAGGAGCTTGGCCTGGAGCGCGGGGCTCACGTCGCCCACCTCGTCGAGGAACAGGGTGCCGCCGTCGGCCTCCTCGAAGAGCCCCCGCCGGTCCTCGTCGGCGCCGGTGAACGCGCCGCGCACGTGCCCGAACAGTTGGCTGTCGAGGAGCGATTCGGCCAGGGCGGCGCAGTTTACGGTGAGGAACGGGGCGTCCCTGCGTCGGCTCCACTCGTGGACCAGGGCGGCGAGCCGTTCTTTGCCGACCCCGGTCTCCCCGGTGATGAGCACGGTGGCGTCGGTGGGGGCGGCCCGGCGCACCATCTCGAGCACCGCGGCGAACGCCGGGCTCTGGGTGGCGATGGTCCCGGACTTGCGGGTCTGGCGCAGTTGGCGGCGGAGCCGCTCGTTTTCATCGAGGAGCCGCCGGCGCTCCAGCGCCCGCTCCACCGAGGCCAGGAGCTTCTCCCTGGGGAACGGTTTCATCAGGAAGTCCACGGCCCCCCGCCGCATGGCCTCCACCGCGGTCTGCACCGAGCCGTAGGCCGTGAGCACCAGGCAGGGAAGGTCGGGCCGTGCCTGGCGGAACTCCTCCAAAAGTTCCAGGCCGTCGCCGTCCGGGAGTCGAAGGTCCAGGAGGGCGAGATCCAGGGCCTCCGGGTCGGCGTGGAAGGCCCTCCGGGCCGCCTCGGCCGTGGAGGCGGTCTCCACCTCGTAGCCCGCCAGGGCCAGGGACCGGGCCAGGGTGCGGGCGAGCACCCGGTCGTCGTCCACCAGCAGAAGTCGGTTCGGTTCCATGGGGCACCTCCGGGCCGGAAGGGTACCCGATCGCCCCGAAGTGGGTCAAAAGGAAACAAATAGGGTCGGATTGACCCGGTCGATCGGGCAGGTCAGAGGAGATTGTGCGCACAAGATCTTGTGTCTACTTCGGTTTGGCGGCTGGCACGGGCCTTGCTCGGGGGCGGCGGCGCGCGGCGGGGGGGACCGGCGAACGTGGGGCGCGAGGAGCGCCCCCCATCCAACAAGGAGGGAACGCATGGCAAACGACCCGGCTTGTGGCCCCGGCGGGTGTTCCCGTCGGGGGTTTCTGAGGGCGTGCGCCTGGGCCGCCGCCGCCCTGGGCCTGCCGCCGTCCGTGGTTCCGCGGGTGGCCGAGGCGGCCGCTGCCCCCGACCGGCCGCCCGTGGTGTGGCTCCACTTCCAGGAGTGCACGGGATGCTCCGAGGCCCTCCTGCGGGCCAGCCACCCCGACGTGGCGAGCCTGCTCCTCGAGGTGGTGAGCCTCGACTACCACGAAACCCTCATGGCGGCGGCCGGCCACCAGGCCGAGGAGGCCCTGCGGCACACCCTCGAGGCCGACCGGGGCCGGTACCTCCTGGTGGTGGAGGGGGCCATCCCGACCCGGGACGCGGGGCGGTTCTGCCGGGTGGGCGGGAAGACGGCCCTGGAGAGCCTCCGGGAGGCGGCCGAGGGGGCCGCGGCGGTCGTGGCCGTGGGCACCTGCGCCTCGTTCGGGGGGATCCCGGCCCTGCCGCCCAACCCCACGGGCGCGGCGGGGGTGGCCGAGGTGCTCCCCGGTGCGGCCGTGGTGAACCTGCCGGGCTGCCCCCCGAGCCCCTACAACCTGCTCAGCGTGATCCTCTACTACCTCACCTTCGGCAGGCTCCCGGACCGGGACGACCGGGGCCGGCCCCGGTTCGCCTACGACCGGGTGATCCACGAGCACTGCGAGCGGCGGCCCCATTTCGACGCCGGCCGGTTCGCCCGGGCCTTCGGCGACGAGGGACACCGCAAGGGGTGGTGCCTGTACCACCTGGGCTGCAAGGGGCCCATCACCCACGCCAACTGCTCGGTCCAGGGGTTCAACGACCTGGGGCTGTGGCCCGTGGGGGTGGGGCACCCGTGCGTGGGGTGCGCCGAACCCGGGGGCTTCGGCCACGGGATCGGCGACCGGGTTCCGATCCACGCGGCGACGCCCCCCGATACCTACCCCCCGGTGCCCTCGGGCGACCGCGGCACGGGCCCGGAGCCCGCCGCGGTGGGGGTGTTGGGGGCCCTGGCCGGCGCGGCCCTGGGGGCCGGGGCCGTGGCGGCCCGGAAGCTGCCCGACGGGGAGGACGGCGATGCCCGGGGGTAGGCGGCGGGTCCTCAAGGCCCTGTGCGCCGCCGGGGTCGCGGCCAGCCTTCGGCCCCCCCGTGCCCGGGCCTCCGCCGCGCCGGTGTCCGGCGGGGGGGTGGGCCTTCTCTACGACGCCACCCGGTGCGTGGGGTGCAAAGCCTGCGTGGCCGCCTGCAAGCGGGCCAACGACATGCCGGCCGAACGGGCCGCCTTCGACGAGGCCGGCCTGTGGGACGCGCCCTCGGACCTGAGCGGGTCCACGCGCACCGTGATCCAGTTCTACCAGGGACCCGAGGGCCGGTCGTTCGTCAAGCGCCAGTGCATGCACTGCGAAAAGCCGGCCTGCGCCTCGGCCTGCCCGGTCTCGGCCATGGAGCGCACGGCCTCCGGGGCCGTGGTCCACCACCCCGAGCGGTGCATCGGGTGCCGCTACTGCATGGTGGCCTGCCCCTTCAACGTGCCGCGGTTCCAGTGGGGCTCGGCCACCCCGCGGATCGTGAAGTGCGACCTGTGCTTCGGCACCGCCCTCGCGCGCGACGGCCGGCCGGCCTGCGCGACGGCCTGCCCGGCCGGCGCCGTGACCTTCGGCGCCCGCCCCGGGCTCCTGGCCGAGGCCCGCCGCCGGATCGCGGACGAGCCCGGCCGGTATCGGCCCCGGATCTACGGGGAAACCGAGGTGGGGGGCACCCGGACCCTGGTGCTCTCGGCGGTGCCGTTCGAGCGCCTCGGGTTCCCGACCCTGCCGGACCGGTCCTACGCGGCCCTTTCGGAAACCATCCAGCACGGCATCTACCGGGGGTTCGCGGCCCCCGTGGCCCTCTACGCCGGGCTGTTCTGGCTGGCCCGGCGAAACCGGCGCCGCAGCGAGAAGAAAGGAGGCGACCATGGCGACGGCCCACGCTGAGGAACACGCGGCCCTGGGGGGGCGGCTCTGGACCCTGCCGTTTGCGGTGCTCGTGGCCCTGGCGGCGAGCGGCATGGCGGTGGTGGCCTACCGGTTCTGGGCCGGCATCGGGGCGGTGTCGAACCTGAGCGACGGCTACCCCCTGGGGATCTGGATCGCCTACGACGTGGCCACGGGCACGGCCCTGGCCTGCGGCGGGTACGCCTTGGCCTTCGCCGTGTACGTCGGGAACGGGTTTCGCTACCACGGCCTCATGCGCTCGGCCCTCCTGACCGGGCTGTTCGGGTACGGGCTCGCCGGGTTCTCGGTGCTCGTCGACCTGGGGCGGTACTGGAACCTGCCGAACCTGTTCCTCCACCCCAACCCGAACTCGGTGCTCCTGGAGATCGCCCTGTGCGTCATGAGCTACTGCGTCGTGCTCGGGGTGGAGTTCCTGCCGGCGGTGTGCGAGGGGGCGCCCGACACGGCCTGGGGCCGGCGACTGCGCCGGCTGGGCCGGGCGCTCGAGCGGGTGCTCCTTCCGGTGATCGTGCTCGGCATGACGCTCCCCACCATGCACCAGTCGAGTCTGGGGTCGCTCTTTTTGATCGCCGGGACCAAGCTCCACCCCTTCTGGCACACCCCGCTCCTGCCCCTCCTGTTCCTGGTGAACGCGGTCCTCATGGGCTACGCCGTGGTGGTGTTCGAGTCGGTCACCTCGTCCTACGCCTTCGGCCGGCCCTACGAAACCGAACCCCTGGCCGGCCTGGGCCGCATCGCGGCCGGCGCGGCGTGGGCCTGGACCCTGATCCGGGCCGCGGATCTCGCCTGGCGCGCCCCCTGGGCCGGCGCCGGCTGGAGCATGGCGGGATGGGTCGCGGCCGAACTCGCCCTGACCGCCCTGCCGGCGGCGGCGCTCCTGGCCGGGCGGGTCCGGCGGTCCCCCCGGTGGCTCTTCGTGACGGCGGCGTCCCTTCTGCTCGGCGGGGGGCTCTACCGCATGGACGTGTACCTCGTGGGGTTCGACCCGGGGGGCGGGTGGCGGTACTTCCCGTCGCTGGCCGAGGTGTGGATCACGGTGGGCATCGTGGCCCTGGAACTCGCGGGGTACCTCTTCTTCGTCAAGCGATTCCCGGTTCTTCCGGTGCACCGCGGCCCGGCGGTCGCGGAGCCCGTGCTCGAAAGGAGAGCGGCATGACGCGACGCATCACCATCGACCCGGTCACCCGGATCGAGGGCCACCTGCGGATCGACGTGGAGGTGGACGCCGGCCGGGTGACCGACGCCTGGGCCTCGTCCCAGATGTGGCGGGGCATCGAGACGATCCTCCGGGGCCGGGACCCCCGGGACGCCTGGGTCATCACCCAACGGTTCTGCGGGGTGTGCACCACGGTGCACGCCATCGCCTCGATCCGGTCGGTGGAGTCGGCCCTCGGGGCGGCGGTGCCCGTGAACGCCCAGTGGATCCGCAACCTCATGATCGCCCAGCACGCCGTCCAGGACCACATCGTGCATTTCTACCACCTCTCGGCCCTGGACTGGGTGGACGTGGTCTCGGCCCTCGAGGCCGACCCCCGGGCCGCGGCGCGCCTGGCCGAGACCGTGTCCGACTGGCCGGGGAACTCGGCCGCCGCGTTCCGGGAGGTCCGGGAGCGCCTGCGGCGGTTCGCGGGGTCGGGCCGGTTGGGGCCGTTCCAGAACGGGTACTGGGGCCACCCGGAGATGCGGCTTCCCCCCGAGGCGAACCTGATGGCCGCGGCCCACTACCTCCAGGCCCTGGAGGTGCAGCGCAAGGGGGCCCAGGCCGTGGCCGTGCTGGGGGGCAAGAACCCCCACATCCAGAACCTGTGCGTGGGCGGGGTGGCCACGGCCGTGGACCCGGACGGCATGGCGGCCCTGAACCTGGAGCGACTCGCCCTCGTGCGAAGCCTCATTGAGGAAACCCGGGACTTCGTGCGGCGGGTGTATCTGCCCGACCTCCTGGCCATCGCCCGGGCCTACCCCGAGTGGTTCCGGGTGGGCCGGGGGGTCGACGCGCTGCTCGCGGTGCCGGAGTTCCCGGTGGACGAAACGGGGGGCGCGTTCCTTCTGCCGGGCGGGTTCTTCCCCAGGGGCGGCCTGGCCTCGTGGCAGCCGATCCGCCGCCACGACGACGGGCGGCTGGTGCGGGGCATCGCCGAGTCGGCTGAGCACAGCTGGTACGCCGACCCGGCGCCCCGCCACCCCTGGGAGGGCGCGACCGAGCCCGTGCCGGCCGACTACGACCCCGGGGGCAAATACACCTGGTGCAAGGCTCCCCGGTTCGAGGGGGTCCCCGTCGAGGTGGGGCCCGTGGCCCAGATGCTCGCGGCCTATGCCGACGGGAACGCGCGGGTCCGGGCCCTGGTGGACGGGGCCTGCGAGGCGCTCGGCATCGGGCCCGACGACCTGCACTCGGTGATGGGCCGCATGGTGGCCCGGGGGCTCCGGGCCGCCCTGATGGCCGACCTCTCGGTGGAGTTCCTGGACCGGCTCGAGGCCAACCTGGCCGCGGGCGACCGGGAGTACGCGCGACCGGCCGAGATCCCGGCGAAGGGCGAGTTCCGGGGCGTGGGGTTCCACGAGGCGCCCCGGGGCATGCTGTCCCACTGGATCGTGATCGAGGACGGCCGGATCGGCCGGTACCAGGCCGTGGTGCCGAGCACCTGGAACGCCTCGCCCCGGGACGCCCAGGGCCGCTCGGGGCCCTACGAGGCGTCGCTGGTGGGGCTCCCGGTGGCCGACCCCGAGCGGCCCCTGGAGGTGCTGCGGGCCATCCACAGCTTCGACCCGTGCATCGCCTGCGCGGTGCACACCCTGGACGTCCGGGGCCGGGAGATCGCCCGGGTTCGGGTGCTCTAGGGCCCTCATTTCCGCGAAAGGAGTCGCCATGACGCTCACGACGCTCGTCCGACGCGCCCCCCGGCTGCACCGGGCCGGGTTCACCCCCTTCGTGCCCGAGGCCCCGGCGCTCCTGCCCGTGTGGCAGGCCCTGGAGAACCTGGTGACGGCCGAGCCCGGCCCGTGGGAGGTCGTGACCGACGGCCGGCGGGTCTGGGCCGTGGAGGAGGCCGCCGAGGGCCGGTTCCGGGCCGTGGAACTGGGCCCCGGCGGCTGGACCGAGGTGCCGGCCCCGCCCGACGCCCTCGCGGCGGCCTACGACGCGGCCGCCGACGCCGTCCGCCGCCCTCTGGTGGTCGGGGGCCGCACCGTTCTCGTGCTCCGGCATCCGGGCTTCGCCCGGCGCCTGGCCGAACTGGGGGCCCGGGCCGCCTGAGTTCGGGCCCCTCTCGCACATCGATTTGACCTCCGGCGGGATCGGGATAGGCTCGTTTCGTGCCCCGATCCCCACCCCGCCGGAGGTCTCCCCATGTACCTGGACCGGTTCGACCCCCTCAACGGCGAGCGGCTCGAGATCCTCGACGCCGACGGGAAGATCACGGACGAGTCGCTTCGGCCCGACATCCCCGACGAGCGGATACGCGACCTCTACGAGTGGATGGTGGCCATGCGGGCCGCCGACGACATGGCCATCCGGCTCCAGCGGGAGGGCCGCATGGGCACCTACGCCCCCGTGGCCGGCCAGGAGGCCGCCCAGTGCTCGGCCGCGGCGCTCACCCCCGAGGACTGGCTCGTGCCCTCGTACCGGGAGACCGGTGCGCTGTGGCTGCGAGGGGTCCCCCTCCACCGCCTCTACCTCTACTGGGCCGGCGACGAACGCGGCTCGGCCTGGGACCCGGAACTCCGGACCCTGCCCGTCTCGATCCCGGTGGGGAGCCAGGCGCTCCACGCCGCGGGCCTCGGGTGGGCCCTGCGCCTCAAGGGCGAGCGCGCGGCGGCCCTCGTCTATTTCGGCGACGGGGCCACCTCGGAGGGTGAGGTGCTCGAGGCCATGAACTTCGCCGGGGTGTTCCGGGCCCACACCGTGTTTTTCTGCCAGAACAACCAGTACGCGATCAGCGTGCCCCGCCGCCGCCAGACCGCCGCGCCCACCATCGCCCAGAAGGCCCTGGCGTTCGGGTTCCCGGGGATCCAGATCTACGGAAACGATCTCCTGGCCGTGCTCGGCGCCGTGGGGGAGGCCCTGGAGCGGGCCCGCTCGGGGGAGGGCCCGACCCTGATCGAGGCCCTGACCTACCGGTTCGGCCCCCACACCACGGCCGACGACCCCACCCGGTACCGCAGCGACGAGGAGGTGGAGCGGATGCGTCGGTTCGACCCGCTGGTGCGGGTGCGCCGGTACCTGGAGGCGAAGGGCCTCTGGTCCGAGGCGGACGAGGCCGCGCTCCAGGAACGGGTGAAACAACGGGTCCAGGACGAGGTGGACCAGGCGTTCGCGTTCCCCGAGCCCGACCCGGCGGAGATGTTCGACTCCACCTGGGCCGAGCGCCCGGCCTACCTGGACCGCCAGCGCCGGGAGTTCCTCGAGGCGCTGGGCCGGGACGGGTGAGAACCCGGGAGGACTGCCATGGCCAAGCTCAACATCGTGGGCGCGATCAACCAGGCCCTGGACCAGGAGATGGCCCGCAACGACCGGATCGTCCTCCTCGGGGAGGACGTGGGCGGCGAGGGGGGCGTGTTCCGGGTGACCGAGGGGCTCCAGGAGAAGTACGGGCCCGACCGGGTGGTGGACACCCCGCTCGCCGAGGCCGCGATCGTGGGCACCTCGGTGGGGCTCGCCCTGGGCGGGTTCCTCCCGGTGCCCGAGATCCAGTTCGAGGGGTTCCTGTTCCCGGCCCTGAACCAGCTCTGTAACCACATCGCCCGGTTCCGCAACCGCACCCGGGGCCGGCAGACCCTGCGGATCGTGCTCCGGTGTCCGTGGGGCGGCGGCATCCACGCCCCCGAGCACCACTCCGACTCGCCCGAAACCCTGCTCGTCCACACGCCGGGGCTTGCGGTGGTGACCCCCTCGAACCCCTACGACGCCAAGGGCCTCCTGCTCGCGGCCCTGCGGCACCCCGACCCGGTGGTGTTCTGCGAGCCCAAGCGGATCTACCGGGCCATCCGCCAGGAGGTGCCCGAGGAGGACTACACCGTGCCCATCGGGAAGGCGGCCGTGGTGCGGGAGGGCGCCGATGTCACGGTCGTGGCCTGGGGGGCCATGGTCCGGGAGGCCGCGGCGGCGGCCGACGCGCTCGCGGCCGAAGGGGTGGGGGCCGAGGTCATCGATCTGAGGACCCTGTCCCCCATGGACTCGGACACCGTGATCGCCTCGGTGCGGAAGACCGGGCGCCTCGTGGTGGCCCACGAGGCGCCCCGCACCCTGGGGCTCGGCGCGGAGCTCGCCGCCCGGGTCATGGAGGACGCCCTGACGGATCTCCTGGCCCCGGTGATCCGGGTCACGGGGTACGACGTGGTCATGCCCCTGTTCCGCCTGGAGGACCACTACCTGCCGGACGCCGGCCGCATCGTCGAGGGGGTGCGCCGGGCGATGGCGTTCTGAC
>CAZUYO010000039.1:13445-15201 GCA_964624725.1 uncultured Thermodesulfobacteriota bacterium | reverse complement strand
GCGGGGGCCCGGGATGGCTACCCTCCGCCCCTCTGCCGGACCACCTCGTAGAGCAGGAGCGCCGTGGCCGTGGCGAGGTTCAGGCTGTCGGCCGCGCCGAACATGGGGATGCGCACCTTGCGGTCGGCGGCCTCGCGCCAGGCCGCCGAAAGCCCGTGGGCCTCGCTTCCCGTCACCACGGCCACGGGCCCGGTCAGGTCGGCCGCGGTGTAGGGGGTGTCGGCCTCGGGCGTGGCCGCCACGGTGCGGATGCCCCGGGCCCGGAGCCAGGCGATCACCTCCGGGGTGGGGGCCTCGGCGCAGGGCACCCGGAACCGGGTGCCCAGGCTCGCCCGGATCACGTTGGGGTTGTGGAGATCGGTGCCCTCCCCGCAGAGGATGAGGCCGTGGGCCCCGGCCGCGTCGGCCGTGCGCAGGATCGCGCCCACGTTCCCCGGCTTCTCGGCCCCCTCCACCACCACGAGGAACGCCGGGTCGGGCGGGGCGAGCCGGGTGATGGCGGTGTCGGCGTAGGGCACCACCAGGACGATCCCGCCGCTCTCCTCCCGGTACGCGATCCGGGCGTAGGCCGGGGCCGAAACCCGGAACACCGGCACCCCCAGCGCCTCGAGCCGGTCCAGGAGGGCCCTCCCTTCCGCCCCCAGGCGCGCTTCGCAGGCGTAGGCCTCCCGGGGCACCCAGCCGGCGTCGAGGCACCGGCGGACCTCCCGCAGGCCCTCCACCACGGTGAGCCGTTCGCGGTCCCGGTGCCGCCGGCTCGCCAGGAGCCGGGCCACGGCCTTGATGCGGGGGTTCTGGGGGCTTTGGAGGAACATGGGCTAGGCGGCCGGGCCCTGCACGGGCACGCCTGCGTTCCCGGTCCCCATGGCGCCCCTGCGGGCCTGCGCACCGTTCACGAGCGGCCCTCCGTCCCCTGTCCCCTGACTCCCGCCACCCAGCGGGCGTAGGTGCCGCTCGGGAGCGCCCGGCCGGTTTCGTCCGTCACGAGCATCTCGCCCCGCTCCATCCGGTCGGCCGCGCGGGGGATCGCCGCCTCCAGGAGGTTCGCGAGGGTGGTGGGGGTGAATCCCGGGGTGTGGCAGCTCAGGAGCACGAAGGCGGGCCCCGGGGCGAGGATCGCGGCGCAGGCCTCCAGGAGTTCAAACAGGTGCTCCTCGATCTTGAACACCTGGCCCTTGGGCCCCCGGCCGAAGGTGGGGGGATCGAGGACGATCCCCTGGTACCGGTTGCCCCGCCGGCCCTCCCGTCGCACGAACTTGAGCGCGTCGTCCACGATCCACCGGATGGGCCGGTCGGCCACCCCCGAGAGCCGCGCGTTCTCCCGGGCCCAGTCCACCACGCCCCGGGCCGCGTCCACGTGGACCACGGCCGCCCCGCCCTGGCTCGCGGCCAGGGTGGACCCGCCGGTGTAGGCGAAGAGGTTCAGGACCTTCGGGGGCTCCGATCCCCCCATCGCCCGAAGGGTCCCCCGGAGCCAGTCCCAGTTTTCGGCCTGCTCGGGGAAAAGCCCCAGGTGGCCGAAATCGGTGAGCCGGATCCGGAACCGGCTGCCCCCGTACGCGATGGGGAACTCCCGGGGCTCCCCGGTCCGCCACTCCCACCGGCCCCCGCCCTTGTCGCTTCGGTGGTGGACCGCGTCGGCCCGGTCCCACTCGGCCGCCGGAAGCCGCGGCGGCCACAGGGCGGCCAGCCCCTGGCGCACCACGCGCAGCGGGCCCACCTCCTCGAGCCGGCGCTCGTGGCCGGTGTCGAGAAG
>CAZUYO010000039.1:1361-13345 GCA_964624725.1 uncultured Thermodesulfobacteriota bacterium | reverse complement strand
GCCGTGTCAGGGGCCGGGATTCAGGGGATCGTGGCCGCGGAAACCCTTTGCGGCCCAACCCTGTCCCCTACCGTCCGCCGTCTGGCTTCCGATCCGGAGCGGGCTTTCCAGGCCGCGACAACACCCCCTCGGGGCTTCCGGCCAGGGATCATAGCCGGTTCAGTCGTGGTCGCGCCAGCTCTTCTTCCGGTGGAACTCCCAGGGAGGAACGGGGTGGTCGTCGCGCCACAGGCCCTTTCGGAACCGCCGGGCCCGCTCCTCGAGCTTCTTCAGCTCCGGGTCCTCGTCGTAGTCCGGATCGGCCCAGGCGAGCCCCTCGGCCACCAGGAGCCGGTTCAGGTTGCGGCCCCCGGGCAAAAGCACCACCCCGAGGATGTGGCCGTACCCGTTGCGGCCCTGCATCTTCACCGTGACCCGCTGGCCCAGGGCGCGCTTCTGAACGAAGGCCCGGGCCCGCTTTTCGTAGGGCTGGCCCTTCTCGGGGCTGTCCACCCCGGCCAGCACCACCCGCACGATCCGGCCGGAGTCCTTCTGGACCTTGATGGTGTCACCCCGGATCACCCGGACCACCTTGCCCTCAAACTCCCCCCGCCACAGCCCACAGCCGGCGGCGAGCAGCGCGAGCGCCAACAGCAGAATCCCCAGACCGTCTTTCCGGTGCTTCAACGTCAACGCCCTCCGTTTCCGACGCCCGCCGTACGCACTGCCCCGGGGCGGGTGAAGGACGGGTTTCGGCGAACCGGGAGGACCGCTGCCTCCGGCCATATGTTGTTCGGGATCCGGAACTCGGGGTCCCTTCGGGTCACCGTCTAGGGATACGAAACGGCATCCGGTCACGACTTCTTGACCCCCTCACGGGTCGCCGCCCACACACCGGCCAGGATCAGGCCCGCGCCCCACAGCATGGAGCGGGAAAGGGGCTCCCCCAGAAACACCACCCCCGAGGCCACCCCGGCCAGGGGGATCCCGTAGATCAGGGTGTTCACCGCCGTGGTGCCCAGGGCCGGGATGGCGGCGTTCCAGAGAAGATAGCCCAGCGCCGAGCACAGGACCGAGAGGTAGAGGAAGGCGGCCCATCCGGCCGGGGAGGGCGCGGCCACCGGCGGCGCCACGACCCACTCCACGGCCGCCAGGGGGGCCAGAAACGCCGCGCCCGTCACCATGGCGATCTGGGTCACCCAGAGGTTCGGGTAC
This sequence comes from uncultured Thermodesulfobacteriota bacterium, assembly GCA_964624725.1. GTDB lineage: Bacteria > Desulfobacterota > Deferrisomatia > Deferrisomatales > Deferrisomataceae > Deferrisoma. Next base: position 12,151 of record CAZUYO010000039.1, on the reverse strand, counting down.
CGCCGGCCGAGCCGTTCGGCCAGAAAGGTATAGGCCACCCACGAGGCCACCGCGCCGAACATGAGGCCGTCGCCCAGGGCGGTGGCGCCGGGCCCCGCGTCGGCCCCCACGATCACCCCCACCCCGAGGAGGGCCGTGGCGAGTCCCAGGAGCACCCGGGGTCTGGGCCGACGGCGGCGGCGCACGGCCTCGACGAGTTCGGTGGCCAGCGGGATCGTGGCGATGATCAGGGCGCCGTGGCTCGCCGTGGTGCGGGCGAGCCCCAGGTTCTCAAAGGCGAAGTAGAGGGTCACCCCCGTGAGCCCCAGGCCGGCGGCGGCCCACCGGTCGGCCGAGGCCAGGCGCACCCCCGCGCACCGGGCCCGGACGAAGGGCCCGAACAGGAACCCGGCCACGGCGAACCGAAGAAACGCGAGGAGGAGCGGGGGAAACTCCCGCACCGCCGCCCGTGTGGCGGCGTAGGAACCGCCCCACAGCAGGATCACCAAGCCCGCCGAGACCCAATGAACCCACGGCCCGGGGCGCGCCCGAAGCCCCACCGCGCCGGAGGTCGCGCTCACGGGGCGTCCCCGGCCGGCCGGGCACCGTCCAGGAGAGCCAGCAGGTCCTCGGGCCGGCGCAGGAGGTGCACCGCGCCCGCGGCCCGGAGTTCCGCCTCGTCCCGGAACCCCCACAGGGCCCCCACCGGCACCATGCCCGCGGCCCGGGCCGTCTCCATGTCGGTGGCCGTGTCGCCGAGGTACAGGCACTCCTCCGGGCGAACCCCCAGGATCCGGGCGGCGCGAAGCGCCCCCGTCGGGTCGGGCTTCCGGGGGGTGTCGGGCCCCGCCCCGATCACGGCCCGAAACGGCCAGGGGCCCAGAAGCGCCCGGACCATCTCGACGGCCGGTTCGTGGGGCTTGTTGGTCACCACGGCGAACGGAACGCCCCGGGCCGCAAGCCCGTCGAGGAGTTCGGGGACCCCCGGGTACGGCCGGGTGGTTTCCAGGGACCGGCGCCGGTACTCGTCCCGGAGCGCGGCGAGCACCCGGGCCACGTCGTCCTCGGCCCGGCCCGGGGGGACGATCCGGCGGACGAGCATCTCCATGCCGTCGCCCACGAACCGGCGGTAGGCCCCCTCGGGGTGCGGCGGAAACCCGAACCGCCCGAGCACGGCGTTGGCCGCCCGGGCGATGTCCCGCAGGCTGTCCACGAGGGTGCCGTCGAGGTCGAACACCACGGCGGTTGGCATGGCTTCCCGGCTCCTCGGGACGGCAAACGAAACCGGGGCGCCCGATCCCACACGGGCGCCCCGGCCGCGGCCTGCCCCTGCTGCGGGATCAGTAGATCCCCAGGTAGTTTTGAAGCTCCCAGTCCGTGACGGCCGTGCGGAACTGGTCCCACTCCTTGCGCTTGGCCTCCACGAACTTCTCGAAGATGTGGTCGCCCAGGGTGGCCCGGCTCAGGGGGTTCTTCTCGAACTCGTCCAGGGCCTCGGCCAGCGACGCCGGCAGGCTCGGGATCCCGGCCGCGGCCTTCTCCTCCCCGGTCATGTCGAAGATGTTCGCGTCGGTCGAGGGCGGGCATTCGAGCCCGTTTCGCACCCCGTCGAGCCCGGCGTTGAGCATCATCGCGAAGGCCAGGTAGGGGTTGCAGGTGGGGTCGGGGCAGCGCACCTCCACCCGGGTCGACATGCCCCGGGCCGCCGGGATCCGCACCATGGCGCTTCGGTTCGAGGCCGACCAGGCCACGTACACCGGCGCCTCGTACCCGGGCACGAGCCGCTTGTAGGAGTTCACGAGGGGGTTCGTCACGGCCACGAAGCTCCGGGCGTTCTTGAGGATGCCGGCGATGTACTGGCGGGCCGTCTCCGAGAGCTGCAGCGGGGCCTCGGGGTCGAAAAAGGCGTTCGTGCCGTCGAGCCGGAACAGGGACTGGTTCGTGTGCATGCCCGAGCCGTTGATGCCGAACACCGGCTTGGGCATGAACGTGGCGTGGAGCCCGTATTTGCGGGCGATGGTCTTCACCACCCACTTGAAGGTCACCACGTTGTCCGCGCAGGCGAGCGCGTCGGCGTACTTGAAGTTGATCTCGTGCTGGCCCTCGGCCACCTCGTGGTGGCTCGCCTCGATCTCGAACCCCATCTGCTCCAGGGTCTCGATGATCTCCCGGCGGCACTCGATGCCGTAATCCTCGGGGTCCACGCTGAAGTACCCGGCCTTGTCGTGGGTCACGGTGGTGGGCTCGTCGTCCTCGAGGCTGAACAGGAAGAACTCGCACTCGGGCCCCACGTTCATGGTGAACCCGTCCTTCTTGGCCTCCTCCAGGACCCGGCGCAGGTTCACCCGGGGGCACCCCTCGAAGGGCGTCTCGCCGTCGGCCTTGTACACGTCGCAGATGATCCGGGCCGCGCCCCGGCCGTCCTTCTTCCGCCAGGGGAGCACCCGGAACGTGGAGTAGTCGGGCTTGAGGTACATGTCGGATTCGTTGATCCGCACGAACCCGTCGATGGAGGACCCGTCGAACATCATCTTGCCGTCGAGGGCCTTCTCGATCTGGCTCCGGGGGATCGCGACGTTCTTCATGAACCCGAAGATGTCCACGAACTGGAGCCGGAAGAAGTGGATGTTTTCGCGTTCGACGATCTCGAGGATTTCCTTTTTGGTCACGGCGGGCACTCCTCTCTCGTGGGGGGAAAATGGGCAACGGCGCGGGATCGTACCCCGTCGGGGCTCGAATCTCAAGGGTGGATCGGAAACCCCATCTCCACCCGCAGGCCCCCCTCGGGCCGGTTCGCGGCCGAGATCCGGCCGCCGTGGGCCTCCACGGCGGCGCGGGCGATGGCGAGCCCCAGGCCCGCCCCGCCGGAACCCCGCTCCCGGGCCCGCTCCACCCGCCGGAACGGCTCGAAGATGCGCTCGAGCTCCGCCTCGGGCACCCCGGGGCCGGCGTCGAGCACGGCCACCCGCGCCTCGGCGCCGTCCGCCCCCACCTCCACCCGGACCTCGCCGCCCGGCGGGGTGTGGCGCACGGCGTTTCGCACCACGTTCTCCAGGGCTCTTCGCAGGAGTTCCGGATCGCCCTCCACCACCACCGGCCCCTCGGCGGAGACCCGCACCGCCCGGTCCGGGGCCTCGAACCGGGCGTCGGCCGCGACCGCCTCGGCAAGGCCGGCCAGGTCGAGGCGCTCCCGCCGGAGTTCGGGACCCGCGGTCTGGAGCCTGGAGAGCGTGAGGACCTCGCCGATCAGGTGGTCCAGGCGGCCGATCTCCCGCTCGGCCCGGTCGAGGCTCGGCAGGGCCGCGGGGCCGGCGTCGTCCCGGGCCAGCTCCAGGGCCACCCGGAGCCGGGCCAGGGGCGAGCGAAGCTCGTGGGACACGTCGCGCAGGAGGGTCCGGTGGGCGGCCAGGAGGGCCTCGAGCCGTTCGGCCATCCGGTCGAAGTCCCGTCCCAGGTCCGCGATCTCGTCCCGCCGTCGGCCCAGCCGGGGCCCCACCCGCGCCCCGAGGTTTCCCGCCGCGAGGTCCCGGGTCGCCTCCCGGATCGCCCGCACCGGAGCGGCGAGGTACCGGGCGAGCCCGAAGCAAACGAGGCCCGCCACCACGAACAGGAGGGCGAGCCGCTGGCCCAGGGTGTCGAGCCGGACCCAGCGCCACAGGGGATGGGGCGGCGCGAACCGGGCCACGAGCACCGTGGGGCCGGGGGCCATCCAGGCCCGGAGCCCGAGACGGCGGGCCATGCCCCGCATCCGATGCCCCCGGAGCTGGGCCTCGGCAACGCGAAGGACCTCGGCCGTGGGCTCCTCGGGCCCGATCCAGGCCCCGTCGGGCCGGAACAGGTAAAGCGCGGCCCCCACCCGCCGCCCCAGGGCCTCCAGGCGCTCGGCCGCGGCGTCGGGGCCGGCCTCGTCCCACAGGGTCAGCACCTCGGGCACCCGGGGCAGGAGCACCTCGTGGGGCATGGGGGGCGGCGGCCGCGTGAGGGCGATGGCCGCGATGCCCGCCCCGATCAGGATCATCGCGAGCCAGAACGCGACGAAGATCTTGAGGAACAACCGGCCGCCGGTCATGGCCCCCTCCGCCCCGGCAGCGCGTACAGATAGCCCACCCCGCGCACGGTGCGGATCCGCTCCGTTCCGTCCGGGGCCGGGCCGAGTTTCCGGCGCAGGCTGCTCACATGCACGTCCACGCTCCGGTCGAAGGCCATGAGCGGCCGGCCCAGGCCCTGCCGGGCCAGCTCGTCGCGGCTCACCGGCCGGCCCGCCCGCCGGAGCAGCACCTCCAGAAGCGAAAACTCGGCCGAGGTCAGGTCCACCGGCTCGCCGGCCCGGAGGGCCGTGCGGGTGCCGGGGTCGAGTTCCAGGTCCCCCGCCCGGACCACCTCGGGTTCGCGGCCGGCCCGCGCGCGGCGCCCCACGGCCCGGATCCGGGCCAGGAGTTCCCGGGGATTGAAGGGCTTGGGCAGGTAGTCGTCGGCCCCCAGCTCGAGGCCCACGATCCGGTCCACGTCGTCGCCCCGGGCCGTGAGCATGATCACGGGCACGTCGCTCGTCTTCCGGAGTTCCCGGAGCACCTCGAACCCGTCGAGCCCGGGGAGCATCACGTCCAGGACCACCAGGTCGAACGCCCCGGCCCGCGCCCGGTCGAGCCCCGCGGGGCCGTCGGGCGCCGTCTCCACCCCGAACCCCTCCCGACCCAGGTACTCCTGGAGGAGCTCGCAAAGCTCCGCGTCGTCGTCCACCACCAGGATCTTTCGCTCGTCCATCCGATCACCTCCCGGGGCACGATTCTACCCGCACCCGGGGCCGCGCACCTCCCCCGTTTACCGTTCTTTACGGTTTGCCCGAACGTCTTCACCCCCCTTTTCGGGCCGACGCGCTATGCTTCCCTTCGTCGGCCGACCCAAACCCGTTTCCCACGAAGGAGGCAGCCATGAACACGCGACGCACACACCGTTGGATCCAGTTTTTGACCCTGGGGGCCGCCCTGCTCCTCGCCGCGGCCCCGGCCTGGGCCGGCTGGGGCCGCCGGGGCGGGCCCCCCGACCCGGACCGCCAGCTCACCCACCTCACCCGGTACCTGGACCTCACCGAGGACCAGCAGGCCGAGGTCCGGAAGATCCTGGAGGAGGCGCACCAGAAGCGCCAGGAGATCTGGGACAAGGAGGAGGGCTGCCGGGCCGAGGTACGAGACGAGATGGAGGCCCTGCGCGAGGATACCCACGAGCGGATTGCGGAGATTCTGACCGACGAGCAGCGCGAGGCCTGGAAGGACCTCCTGGAGGACTTCGGCCCGGGCCGCCGGCACCGCGGCCCCGGCCCGCGCTGGTAGAGCCGCACGCGCCCCCCGGCCCGCTGCCGGGGGGCCGCTTCATCCCGCCGGGAACGAGATGCGAAACGTGGATCCCTCGCCCTCCCGGCTCTCCACCTCCACGTCTGCCCCGTGGATCCGGGCGATCTCCCGGACGAGGGCGAGGCCCAGCCCGGAGCCCCCGTCGGTCCGGGACCGCGAGGAGTCCACCCGGTAGAAGCGCTCGAAGATCTTTTCCCGGTGCTCGGCGGGGATACCCGGGCCCGTGTCGGAGACCGCCACGGAAGGGTCCGGACCGCCGCGCACTTCCACCCGGACGCGCCCGCCGCTCGGCGTGTACCGTACCGCATTGTCCACCAGGTTCGACACGGCTTCCTCCAGGAGTCCCGGGTCCCCCCGAACCCACACCGGGCCCTCGGCCCGGACCTCGAGGTCCACACCCTTGGCCTGCGCCGTCGCCCGGTGAAGGGCCGCGGCCTCTGAGGCCACGAACGCCAGATCGACCTCGCCCCGCCCCCCCGGAAGGACCCCGTTCTGCAGCCGGGACAGGCGCAGCAGGTCCTCCACCATGGCGGCGAGCTTTCGCACCCGGCACAGCACCCGCTCGAGCGATCCCCGCAGTTCCTCCGGCGGGCGGGGCCGGCGAAGCGCCACCTCGCACTCGGTCTGCACCGCGGCCAGGGGCGAGCGCAGCTCGTGGGCGGCGTCCGCGGAGAACCGCTTCTGTCGCTCGTAGGCCGCCCCAAGGCGCTCCAGGGCGCGGTTCAGGGCCCGGACCAGGCCGCGGATCTCCTGGACCACCGCCTCCTCGGGGAGGCGCGCCGAAGGGTCCTCGGGCCCGATCTCGTCCGCCCGGCGGGACAACGCCTCCAGCGGTCGGAGGGCCCGGGAGACGATCCAGACCGGCAGGAGCACCAGGGCGACGAACAGGCCGCCGAACCCGACGAAAAGACGCCGTCGGAGCCGGGAAAGGGCCTGCTCCACCGGTTTCGTGGCCCGCCCCACCTCCACCCAAAGGGTTTGGGGTTCCGGTTCGGGAAGCGGCTCCCCAGGATGCTCCTCTTGCCACTCCTCCACGTCCTTCGGGTCGCGCTCGGGTTCCCGGACCACCGGCAGGACCGCCACGCGAAATCCGGGCGGACCGTCCGTCACCCGCGGCCCGTCGCTCCCGGCGGGGGGCCCCACCGCAGGGGCCTGCGGAGAGCGGGCGACCACCTGCCCCTGTGCGCCAAAGATCACATAGAAAAAGTCGGGGCTCGGCGTGGACAGTTCCGGAAGGCTCAGATCCTCCGGGTCGAAGGCCGGTGTCCCGTCGACCCCGACCTCGACCCCGGCCGCCAGGGATCGGGCCGAGGCGATCACCCCGCGGTCGAACGAGGCCAGGAGATCCCGCCGGGTCGACGCGTGGATGCCGGCCGCGGTCACGAGAAGGGCCAGCGCGGTCAGCGGGAGAAGCGGAGCGAGGACCCGCGCCCGGATCGAGGTCATTCCGGTGTCTCCGGAATGCGAAACCCCACGCCTCTGACCGTCTCGATCACCCGCTCACCGCCCGCTGCCTTGAGCTTTCGCCGTAGGTTCGCCACGTGGGCGTCGAGCACGTTGGATTCGGCGTCGAACGCGTGATCGTACACCTGGAGGCTCAGGCGGGTGCGGGACAGGGTTTTTCCCTTCTGCAGCAGGAGAGCTTGGAGGATCTGGAACTCCTTCGGGGTGAGGGAGAGTTCCCGCTCTCCCCAGAACGCCCGGTGGGCCTCCATGTCCAGGCGCAGGCGCCCCCAGGTCAACACGTCTTGCTCCACGCCGTGGGTTCTCCGGAGCACGGCGCGGACCCGCGCGAGCAACTCCTCGAACCGAAACGGTTTGGGCAGGTAGTCGTCCCCCCCGAGGCGAAGCCCCCGGATCCGGTCTTCCACGTCGCCGCGGGCGGTGAGGAACACCACCGGAACTCGGTTTCCCTCGCCCCGCAACGTTTCGAGCACCCGGAAGCCGTCCATGCCGGGGAGCATGAGGTCGAGTACCACGAGGTCGTGCTCGCCCATGCGGGCCAGGCACAGGCCGTCCTCCCCGTCGAAGGCCTGGTCCACGGCGAACCCCTCCTCCCGGAACCCGCGGGTCAGCGCGTTGGAGAGATCCACGTCGTCTTCCACGATCAGGAGCCGCACGGTCACCTCCGCGGTGTTTCACCATCCCCGTACACGAACGGGAGCCTTCCCCCACCCTCGGGGGAAGGCTCCCACAGGTTTCAAGGAAACGGCAACGGTCACGGCGCCAGCGAGACCAACTCCACGATTTCATCGGCGGTGAGGGCTTCTTCCTTCACCACCCCCACGCCGGGGGCATACCACTTGTACTCCAACACATCCGGCTCCAGGGGGTTCCAGTCCAGGGTCTGCACGCAGCCCGTGTAGGTGGTGCCGTCGTCGAGTTCCACCGTCACCCCCGTGGCCACCACGTAGGCCATGTCCTCGGCTTCGCCCTCGTAGTACTCCTGATAGTACGAGGTGCCGGCCGCCGGGGACGCGAGCATCAGGTAACCCGGTTCGGCGCCGTCCACGCCCGACTCCCAGGAGCCTTCATCGCTGGTGCCGATCTCCGTTCCTTCGTCGTCGTACTCGTAGTTCACCACGTCCTCGCCCATGTACCACACGTTGCCGGCGTCGTCCTGGGCGTACCAGTCGTGGGTGTCCTCCACCAGGAGATCCTCGGGGCCCAGGGGCAGCCCGTCTCCCAAATAGACCCGGTCGCGCACGACCCGGCAGGTGATTCCGTTGACCGTGCGGGTTTCGTCGAGCACCTCCACCACCGTGGTCTCCACCCCGTCCTCGGTCTCGGCCGTGTAGGTCCAGGTCGTGCCGGGAACCAGGGGAAAGTAGGTGTTGTCCACGTCCGTCGGGCTCGTGAAGGTCGCCGCGGCGAAGTCCGGCACCCGGTCCGCCCCCTGCCGGAACACCCCCCGGAGCTGGACCCGCTCACCGGCCTCTTCCTCTTTCACCACCCCCACGCCGGGGCAGTAATACTTGTGGGCGTCGGAGTTTTCCTCCAGCGGGTTCCACTCGAGGGTCTGCACGCAGCCCGTGTAGGTGGTGCCGTCGTCGAGTTCCACGGTCACATCCACGGCCTCGACCTTGGCCATGTCCTCGGCGACCCCTTCCAGGTATTCCTGGCGGTAGGAGTCGCCCACCGCGGGCTGCGCCTTGAACAGGATCCCGGGCTCGGCCCCATCCACGCCGGCCTCCCAGGCCCCGTCGTCGGTCATGTCGATCACGTTCCCTTCGTCGTCGTAGTCGTAGTTGGTCACCGCTTCCCCGAGGTACCAGACGTTCCCGTCCGCATCCTGGGCGTACCAGTCGTAGGTGTCCTCCATCAGGAGGCCGTCGAGGAACACCCGATCGTGCACCACCCGGCACTCCACCCCGGCCACCGTCCGGGTTTCCTCCAGCACCTCGACCACGTCCGTTTCCACGCCGTCTTCCGTTTCGTTCGTGTACGTCCAGGTGGTTCCGGCTTCCAGGGGGAAGAACTCGTTCGTGACGCTCGCCGAATCCGCCCCGAAGCGGGCCGCGGTGAACGCGGGCTCCGGTGGGTCGCTCGGTCCCCCGCCCGACGAACTGCTTCCGCATCCGCCCAACGCCACCGCCACCAGGAGAGCCAATCCCATTCCCACACCACGCCTCATGAGTCACCTCCTTTCCCGATCGAGGGCCGAAGAAAGGGCGCCGGGACCGGGGGCCAGGAGGTAACCCCCGGGACCCCGGCGAGGGAGGCCTCGGGAGGGGCCTCCGGTTTCCCTACCGACGCAGGCTACCGGGGCGGGCGTGAAGAACGCCTGAACGGCGTATGAAGATTTCGTGAAGGACTCCCCGGGGAAGGGTTTGACGGCATCAAACGCGCGGGATGCTTGCGTTTTTTGGAACGAGCTGGTACAGTCCGCGAACCTGCCGGATGTTTCGCCTCGGCTTCGAGACCGGGGCGTTTTCGCATTCCCGCCCCATTCGCCAACCCTCGTGGCACCGCGGCCGGGAGGGGCTCGCCGCGGACGCACCGCTGTGCCGTTGCGTCCGCGGGGTGTACGGTGCCCCGCCGAAGGAGAGCTGCGCATGGACCACCATCACAGCCACACGGTCACCGAGATCATCGAGCGGGCCGCCGCCCGGGCCCGGGCCGAGACCTCCAACGAGCCCGAACCGGGGCTCACGAAGCGGGTGAAATGGCCGGTCACCTGCACCGTGGGCCCGGGGCTCGAGGGCGCGATCGCGTGCGAGACCAAGGTGGGGTACGTCAACGGCGCCAAGGGCTGGCTCGTGTACCGGGGCTACGACATCTTCGACCTGGCGGCCTACTCCAACTTCGAGGAGGTGTGCTACCTGCTGCTCCACGGGGAGCTTCCCTCGGCCGAGGAGTTCCGGGCGTTTCGGAACCGGTTGGTGGAGTACCGGTGGGTCACGAAAACCCTTCGGATGCTCATGGGGTTTCCGATCGAGGACATGCACCCCATGGCGGCCCTGCGGCTCGGGGTGAACCTGATGCGCCAGGAGTTCACCTACGCCGACTCCCGGGAGCGCCACCCGGTCAAGGGCGACATCATCGGGTCGGACGAGGACTCCATCCCGATGGAGACGAAGCCCCGGGGGGAGACCCACGCGATCTACGAATTCAAGCGCCGCAGCCGGGCCCGCCGGCTCCGGGACGCCCAGCAGATGGACGACGCCGGCACGATCCAGTCGGCCTACCACCTGATCGCGGGCTTGGCCACGCTGGCCGCGGCCATCTCCCGGGTCCACCAGGGCCTCATGCCCCTGGATCCCGACCCGGAGCTGAGCCACGCCGCGAACCTGCTCTACATGATGACCGGCCGGCGGCCCACCCCGCTCGAGGCGCGGGTCATGGACGTGTGCCTCATCCTCCACGCGGACCACGGCATGAACGCGAGCACCTTCGCCTCCATGGTGGTGGCCTCGACGCTCGCCGACATCTACCTGGCGGTGGGCTCGGGCGTGGCGGCCCTCCAGGGCCCGCTCCACGGCGGGGCCAACGAGCAGGTGATCTATATGCTGGAGGAGATCCGGGACCGCGGCGACGTGGCCGGCTGGGTCGAGGAGAAGCTTGCGGCCAAGGGGCGGATCATGGGGTTCGGCCACCGGGTGTACAAGGCCTACGACCCCCGGGCCCGGGTGCTGGGCCCCCTGGCCGAGGCCCTGGCCCGGGGCAAGCCCCACGTGGAGCCGCTCTTTCGGGTGGCCCAGGACCTCGAGCGCGAGGTGCTGATCCGGTTCGGAAACGCGAAGAAGATTTTTCCCAACGTGGACTTCTACTCCGGCCTCGTCTACCGAAGCCTCGGGATCGAGCCGGAGATGTTCACCCCGCTGTTTGCCGTGAGCCGGGTGGCGGGGTGGACGGCCCGGGTTCTGGAGTACCTCCAGAACAACCGGATCTTCCGGCCCCGGGCCATCTACGTGGGCGAGTTCCACAAGGGGTTCCCCCCGGCCGAGGAACGGGGGTTCT
>CAZUYO010000039.1:0-1261 GCA_964624725.1 uncultured Thermodesulfobacteriota bacterium | reverse complement strand
GCGGGGTCCCTCCGTCCCGCCGCTACACCCCGAGCATCTCCAGGAACGCCTCGATGCGGGTGGCGAGCTGGCCCGTGTCCTGGGAGTAGTCGGTTTCGAGCCGCAGCACCCGGTGGCCGCGGGCCGGGAGCTCCCGGGCCATGCGCAGGGCCTCCACGGCGTAGGGGGTGCAGAACGAGAGGTTGTAGTGGACCACGCCGTGGGCCCGGAGCTCCCGGGCCATCCGGTCCACGGTGTCGGGCCGCTCCTCGTTGGGGGTGAAGCAGGCGCACTCGATCCGGAACTGGCGGTCGGCGATGGCCTCGAGGAGCCCCTCCCGGTCCGCCGGTTCCTCGTCCACGAGATCCCGGAAATTCCTCGCGCCCACACACGACTCCTCCCCCACCACCACGGCGCCCTTCGCCTCGATGAGCGCCGGCACCTTCCAGTTGGGGATCGCCATGGGCGAGCCGGACACGAGGACCCGTGGCGCGCCCTTCGGCCGGACCCCCTCCCCCCGGGCCACCCGCTCCTCGAGCTCGTCGCAGAGCTCGTTCACCTTCTGGGTGAACCGCACCGGGTCGTCGTAGAAGGAGATCTGGTTCACCAGGAGGGCGTCCAGGCCCGAGATCGGGGCGGGATCCGCCGCCCGCAGGGCCGCGAGCCGCCCCAGGGCCCGGCGCTTTTCGTTCACGATCCGCACCCCCTCGCGCAGGCGCTCGGCCGTGACCTCCACCCCCGCGAGCTCCTCCATCCGGGTCACGAACCGGTCGAGCTCGGCCCGCCACAGGGCCCTGGCCGAGGGCCGCTTCGTGTGGGGGAGCTCCATCACGTGCACCGGGGCGTCCACGGGCAGGACCTCGTAGGCCTTCTTCTTGCCGTCGCAGGTGGTCTCCCCCACCACGAGGTCGGCGAGCTCGATGTAGGGGCACAGCCGGGCCAGCTTGAACCCGAACACGCTCTTGATCAGGGGGCAGGTGGCCTGGGGCAGATACTGCTCGGCCAGGTCGGAGCCCACGTCGGCGCCCCCGCACAGCCCGATCATGGCACCCCCGGTGGCCACCACGACCTCCTCGGGCACGTACACGCAGAAGGTGGCCACCACCTTGCCCCCCCGGGCCCGAAGATCGTGGAGCTCCTTCACCCGGAGCCCGTGGATTTCGCTCACCACGAAGTCGAAGTAGCCCATGGCCCGGGGCCGGTTGGGCTGGGCGAGGAAGATCTGCTCGTAGGCCTGGCCGAGAAAGGCCAGCAGCCCGTCGTGGGCCTCCAGGTTGAGGCC
>CAZUYO010000038.1:10464-15236 GCA_964624725.1 uncultured Thermodesulfobacteriota bacterium | reverse complement strand
GGAGGATAGCCCTGCGCGGGGAAAAGTCAACCCATGTTTTGCCAGACGGCCTCGTACACGAGTTTGAGGGGGACGCCGTGGCGGCGGGCGATCGCGAGGCAGTCCTCGTACTCCGGGGCGCGCTGGAACACCTCGGTTCCCCTCCGGCCGACCTTGACCCGCACGGGGCCCCAGGGGGTTTCGGCCGTGGTCCAGGTGCGCTCGAGGCAGGCCCGGGACCAGCGGCTCTTTCGCACCCCGAGGGTGGTGGTGTGGCGCCAGAACGCCTCCTCCACCGCCGGTTCCCTCTCCGGGGGGCAAAGGGCCGCCACCAGGTGGGCCGGCCGTCCCTTCTTCATCAGGATCGGGGTGATCCAGGCATCGAGCGCCCCGGCCGTGAGGAGCGCCGCGATCACGGGCCCGAGGAGCTCCCCGGGGATGTCGTCGAGGTTCGTTTCGAGAAGGACCACCTCGTCGCCGGCGGCGGTGTCCCGGCGGCCCAGCCACACCCTCAGGCAGTTGGGCCGGTCCTTGAGGAGGGTCGTGCCGAACCCGGTCCCCACGGCCTCCAGGGCGAAGGCGGGGGCCGGGCCGAAGCTCCCGGCCAACCCGGCGGCCAGGGCCGCACCCGTGGGCGTCACCGTTTCCATCTCGGCCTCGACCCCGCGGACCGGGACCCCTTTGAGCAGTTCCAGGGTGGCCGGCGCCGGGGAGGGCAGCACCCCGTGGCTCGACCGGATCTGTCCCCGGCCCAGGGGGAGGACCCCACAGGAGACGGAGTCCACCCCCAGGGCGTCGAGCCCGGCGGCCGCGCCCACCAGGTCCACCACGGTGTCGGCGCCCCCGATCTCGTGAAAGTGCACCTCTGCCGGATCGACCCCGTGGACCCGGGCCTCGGCCCGGGCGAGCCGGTCGAGGAGGTCGAGGGCCCGGTCCCGGACGCCCGGGGGGAGGTCCGCCCCCGCGATCGCCCGCCGCAGTTCCGCGGCGCGACGGTGGGGTGGCTGTTCGGGCGGTTCGACCCGCACCCGAAGGGCCCGGCCCCGAAGCCCGTGGGAGGTCACCTCGGGAAACGACACCTCGATCCCTCGAACGCCGGCCAGCCGGGCCGAGGCGATCGCCCGCCGGATCTCCTCCGGGTCGGCCCCCGCGTCCACGAGCGCGGCCAGGAACATGTCGCCGGCGATACCGTTCCACGGGTCGATATGGAGGTGGCGTGCCATGGGATCTCCGGATCACGGGGGGAGGGAGCGGACCCAGTGTACGGTTTCGTTCGGGCGAGGCAACCCTTCGTCCGGCAAAAGCCGTTTCGGGTTCGCTTGACACCGCAGGGGCCCTATGTTTTCTTACGCCGGGTTTTGTGCCCCGCGAGGGGCGCTTTTTTCTAAGGGGATGTTTCCGACAAAGGGAGGAAGCCATGGCCGCGACGATCATCAAGGGAGGACCCATCGCCGAGGAGATCCGGGGAGAGCTCGCCCGCGAGGTCGAGGCCCTCAAGGCCAAGGGCATCGTACCGAAGCTCTCGGTCGTGCTGGTGGGGGACGACCCCGGGAGCGTCTGGTACGCCCGCAACAAGGTGAAAACCGGGGAGAAGGTCGGGGTGGTGGTGGAGGTGAACGAGTTGGCCGCCGACACCCCCGAGGCCGAGGTGGTGGCCCTGGTGGAGAAGCTCAACGCCGATCCGGACGTCCACGGCATCCTGGTGGAGTTGCCGCTTCCCGGCCACATCGACAAGGCCAAGGTGATGAACGCGATCACCCCGGCCAAGGATGTGGACGGGGTGACCGCGGTCAACCGCGGCTACGTGCTCGGGGGCCAGGAGGACCTGGCGCTCGTGCCGGCGACCCCGCTTTCGTGCATCGAGCTCATCCAGCGCTCGGGGGTGGAGCTCAGGGGCCGCCGGGTCACGGTGGTGGGCCGGGGCGACACCGTGGGGCGGCCCCTGGCCATGCTGCTCCTCCAGAAGGGCCGGGACGCCACGGTCACGGTGTGCCACTCGCGCACCAAGGACCTCGCCGGCGCGTGCCGGTGGGCCGAGATCCTGGTGGCGGCGGCCGGGGCGGGCCCGGACCATCTCATCAAGGCCGACATGATCGCGCCGGGCGCCGTGGTGATCGACGCGGCGATCAACGAAACGCCCGACGGCTCGATCACGGGCGACGTGGACTTCGAGGCCGCCAAGGAGGTGGCGAGCGCCATCACCCCGGTGCCCGGCGGGGTGGGGAGCCTCACCACCACGATCATCCTTTCGAATACCATCAAGGCCCTGAAGCTCCAGAAGGGCCTGGCCTAGCAACGGAGGGGAGGAGCCATGTCCATCTACGCGAAGAGCCTGAACGAGTACCTGGCCGAGGCCGCGAGCAAGAGCCCGACCCCGGGCGGGGGAAGCGTGAGCGCGGTGGTGGCGGCGAACGCCGCGGCCATGGTGAGCATGGTGGCGAACCTGACCCTCGGGAAGAAGGGGTACGAGGACGTCCAGGACCTCGCGAAGGAGGTGGCCGACGGCTGCGCCAAGGCCATCGAGGACCTGAAAACCCTGACCGCCCGGGACATGGAGGCCTTCGAGATCTTCATGAAGGCCTGGCGGATGCCCACCGACACCGAGGAGCAGCACAAGGCCAAGGACGAGGCCATGGAGAAGGCGGCCCAAAACGCCTCCCAGGTGCCCCTGGAGATCTGCAAGGTGTGCCTGGAGATCCTCAAGATGGCGGCGAAGCTCGCGCCGGTGGGGAACAAGGGCGCCATCTCCGACGTGGGCGTGGGCGCCTACATCGCCGAGGCCGCGCTGCGGGCCGCGATGCTCAGCGTCGACATCAACCTGCCCTCGATCAAGACGGCGTCGTTCCAGGAGATGCTGGTGCGCGAGCGGGCCCGGCTCTTTGTGGAGGCCGAGGAGCTGAAGCTCCAGGCCCTGGCCGACGTGAAACGCCGGCTCTAGGTCGAGCGGCCGGGACTTTTCGGAGAAATGAGCGGCGGCCCGGGATCGTGTTCCCGGGCCGCCGCTTTCGTTTGCGGGGCGGGCCGCCGCCGGCGGCCGGAGGTCCGGCGACCGAGGTCTACGCGGCCGCGGCCCGGAGCGCCTGGTCCAGATCCTCCAGCAGGTCGTCGATGTGCTCGATGCCCACCGAGAGCCGGATGAAATCCGGGCTCACCCCGGCGGCCTCCTGCTCCTCGGGCGTGAGCTGGGAGTGGGTGGTGGAGGCCGGGTGGATCGCGAGGCTCTTGGCGTCCCCGATGTTCGCCAGGTGGCTGAAGAGCTTGAGGTGGTCGATGAACCGCTTCCCGGCCTCGAGCCCGCCCCGGATGCCGAACCCGAGGATCGCGCCGTAGAGCCCCCGGTAGTGGTACTTCTTGGCGACCTCGTGGGAGGGGTGGCTTTCGAGCCCGGGGTAGCTCACCCAGTTCACCAGCGGGTGGGATTCCAGGAACCGGGCCACGGCCATGGCGTTTTGGGAGTGGCGCTCCATCCGCAGATGCAGGGTTTCGAGCCCCTGGAGGAACAAGAACGCGTTGAACGGGCTCAGGCACGCCCCGGTGTCCCGGAGCCACTGCACGCGGCACTTGATGATGAACGCGACGTTTCCGAGCCCGGGGAAGTCGCCGAAGGTTTCCCAGAAGTTGAGCCCGTGGTAGCTCGGGTCGGGTTCCGAGAAGTGGGGGAATTTGCCGTTGCCCCAGTCGAACCGGCCGCCGTCCACGATGACGCCGCCGATGGAGGTCCCGTGCCCCCCCACGAACTTCGTGGCCGAGGCGATGACCACGTCGGCCCCGTGGTCCAGGGGCCGGAGGAGGTAGGCCGTGGGCATGGTGTTGTCCACCACCAGGGGGATTCCCGCCTCGTGGGCGATGGCGGCCACCGCCTCGATGTCGAGGGTGTCCAGCTTGGGGTTCCCCACGGCCTCGGCGTACACGGCCCGGGTCTTCTCGGTGATGGCCCGCCGGAAGTTTTCGGGATCCCGGGGGTCGACGAACCGGACCCGGATGCCGAGTTTGGGCAGGGTGTAGTGGAGCAGGGTGTAGGTGCCCCCGTAGAGGCTCGTCGAGGCCACGATCTCGTACCCCGCCTCCACGATGCAGGAGAGGGCCAGCGTCTCGGCCGCCTGGCCCGAGGCCACGGCGAGCGCGCCGGTGCCGCCCTCCAGGGCCGCCATCCGCTGCTCGAACACCTCGGTGGTGGGGTTCATGATCCGGGTGTAGATGTTCCCGAACTCCTTGAGGGCGAACAGGTTCGCCGCGTGTTCGGCGTTCTTGAACACGTAACTCGTGGTCTGGTAGATGGGGACGGCACGGCTCCCGGTGGTCGGGTCAGGGGACTGCCCGGCGTGAACGGCCAGGGTTTCGGGTTTCCACGACATGGGGCGCTCCTTTTGGTTGTTGAGTGATCGAGGTCGCCAATGAGTATCCGAGATCTCCTCCGACGTCAAGGGAAATGGGCGGGGTTCGTGTGGGTTTTCGCGGCGGTGTGTGCGGCGACGGTGGCGGGCGCGGCCGATGCCGACCGGGCGGCCGAGCACCTGCGGCGGGCCGAGGCGTACCGGGCCGAGGGAAAGCTCGCCGAGGCGGAGATCGAACTGCGCGCGGCGGTGCAGGCCGACCCCGCGAGCGCCCCGGCGCACCGGGCCCTGGCCGAGGTGTACCTGGCCCGGGGGGACGCCGCCGCCGCGTTCCGGGAGTTCCGGGAGGTCGTGAGTCTCGATCCCTCGGACGGGGAGGCCCGGCTTCGGGTGGCCGGGTTCTATCTGGCCGGGCGCCGGTTCGCGGACGCGGAGGAGCACGCGGCCAAGGCCGCGGAG
>CAZUYO010000038.1:8705-10364 GCA_964624725.1 uncultured Thermodesulfobacteriota bacterium | reverse complement strand
GAGGCCGACGCCCTCATGGAGGAGGTGCGAAACCTCGCGGAGGGGAATCCCGACCTCCTCGAGGCGGTGGCCGTGTACCGGCTGCGCCGGGGCGACCGGGAGGGGGCGGAGGCCGTGTTGCAAGACGCCCTGGACGAGGCCGGTGAGGATCCCAAGGCCCGCCGCCGGGCGCTCGCCGCCCTGGCCGGGTTCTTCTCGGTCACCGGGGATCTCGGCCGGGCTCGCCAGACCCTGGAGGAGCTCCGGACGCTCGCGCCGGAGGACCCGACGGTGCTCCTTCGGCTTGCGAACGTGTACCTCTTGGCGAACGAGCCCGACCGGGCCGAGCCCCTGATCGGGAAGCTTCGGGAGAAGGCCCCTTCGGACCGCAACGTGCGGCTTCTGGCCGCCCGGCTCGATCTCGCCCGCGGGCGGGTGGCCGAGGCGCGCGAGGCGCTGGAGGCCCTGGTGGCCGAGGCGCCCGACTCGGTGAACGGCAACCTCTTTCTGGGCAAGGCCTACGCCATGGAGCGCCGCTGGGAGGAGGCCCGGGAGGCCTACCGGCGGGTGGTCGCCGAGGTGCCGAACCACTACTTCGCGAACCTCGACCTGGCGAAGGTGGCCTTGGAGCTCCGGGATCCTCGGGAGGCGCGGGAGGCGGCCGAACGGGTGCTCAAGGTCCGAACCGGAGATCCGGTGGCGCGGGAGATCCGGGCCACCGCGCTCCTCCTGGACGGCGACGCGAAAGGCGCGGAGGCCGAGTTCCGGGCGCTCTTGAAGACGAAACCCGGGGACCCCCGGCTTTTGCTGCGGTTGGCCCAGAGCCTGGAGGCCCAGGGCCGGGGGGAGGAGGCGCTGGGGGTGTACGAGGAGCTCCGGTCCCGGGCCCCGGCCGCCGTGGAGCCGGCGCTGAGGGAGATGGCCTTGCTCGACCGGTTGGGCCGCCACGACCGGGTCCGCGAGGTCGGGGAGGCGTTCCTGCGGGAAAACGGGGAGGTGCCGCGCGTTCTCAACGCCCTGGCCGTTCACGCCACGAGCCGGGGCGAACCCGACGCGGCCGAGGCGTACCTCAAGCGGAGCCTCGCGGCCGACCCCTCCTGGGCCGAAACCCGGGAACTCCTGGCGCGGCTTCGGATGGCCCAGGGGCGGGTGGAGGAGGCGGTGGCGGCGCTCGAGGAGGCGCTGCGGGGGGAGCCCGACCGGGTCTCGAGCCTCCTCCTGCTCGCGACGATCCGGGACGGCACGGGCGAAAAGGAGAAGGCCGAAGCGCTCTACCGCAAGATCCTCGCCCTCGCGCCCCGCCATCCGGTGGCGGCCAACAACCTGGCCATGATCCTGGCCGAACGCGACGAGACCCTGCCCGAGGCGCTGCGGTTGGCGGAGATCGCGGCCGAGGAGGCGCCCGACAACCCGTTCACCGCCGACACCCTGGGGTGGGTGCTCTACCGGCAGGGCGCCTACGAGCGGGCCCGGCGCCAGTTCGAGGCGGCCCGCAAAACGCTTCCCGAAAACCCCGAGGTGGCCTACCACCTGGGGGCGACCCTGGCGAAACTCGGGGACCGGACCCGGGCCCGGGCGCTCCTGGAGGAGGCCCTGGCCGCCAAGGAGAAGGGCCCCTGGGCGTTCGACGCGGGCCAGATGCTGGAGGAGCTCAAACGGGCCGGGGAATGACGGGGCCGT
>CAZUYO010000038.1:0-8605 GCA_964624725.1 uncultured Thermodesulfobacteriota bacterium | reverse complement strand
CGACGCGGGCCAGATGCTGGAGGAGCTCAAACGGGCCGGGGAATGACGGGGCCGTCGACCGTGGACCGTAGACCGTGGACCGAAGTCCAGAGGAGCGAGCCATGAAGGCAGAAGAAGCGCGGGCGGGGCGGGTGTTCGTGCTGCGCCTGGAGGACGGCGACCGGCTGCCCGAGGCGATCGAGCGGTTCTGCGCCGAGGCCGGCGTCCAGCGGGGCGTGTGCTGGATGGTCGGGGGCGCGGGGGCGGGACGGGTCGTGGTGGGGCCCGAGACCGGGGACGCCCGGCCCATCGTGCCCATGGTGGCGGGGCTCGATGGCGTGCACGAGGCGGCGGCCGTGGGCACGATCTTCCCCGACGACGAGGGTGCGCCCCGGCTCCACATGCACGCGGCCCTCGGCCGGTCGGGCCGCACCGTGACCGGGTGCGTCCGGCTGGGGGTGGAGGTCTGGGAACTGGGGGAGGTGGTCCTCCTCGAGATCGAGGGGAGCTCGGCCCGGCGCCGGCTCGATCCCTCCACCGGGTTTTCGGTGCTGGTTCCCGGCGGCGGATCCCCCGCGGGTTAGTTCACCAGCTCCTCCGTCCCCTCGTCCGCGAGGCCCGCCCGCAGGAGCAGCATGTACTGGGCGAGCTGCTCGTGGAGGAACTCGATGTAGCGCAGTAGCGCGCGGATGTCCCGGAACATCTGGTAGTCCGAGACCCCCGCGAGCACGTCGTCGTACCGGTTTCGGATGGTTCGGTATTCCCTCAGCATGGCCGATCCTCCCGCCCCGGCGGGAATGGGGGGGCCGGGGCCTGGGGTACGGATCGGCCGGGATCCGCCGCGGCTTTACCGGTCGGCCGGCGGGCCCTTGCGGTGCCAGTTCCAGGCCGTCTCCAGGATCACGTCGAGCCCCGGGTACCGGGGTTCCCAGCCCAGTTCCCGCCGGATCTTCTCGCTCGATCCCACGAGCACCGCCGGGTCCCCCCACCGGCGGCGGGCCTCCAGGACGGGGATCTCCCGGCCCGTGACCCGCCGGGCCTCCTCGATCACCTCCCGCACCGAGTACCCCCGGCCGTTCCCCAGGTTGTAGGACCGGCTCTCCCCGCCCCCGAGCAGGTGCTCGAGGGCGAGCACGTGGGCCTCGGCCAGGTCCGTCACGTGGATGTAGTCGCGGATGCAGGTGCCGTCGGGGGTGGGGTAGTCGGTGCCGAACACGGCGATGTGGGGCCGCCCGCCCAGGGCCACCTCGAGCACCAGGGGAATGAGATGGGTTTCCGGGTCGTGGGCCTCGCCGATCTCGCCGTCGGGGTCGGCGCCGGCCGCGTTGAAGTACCGCAGGTTCACGTGGCGCATGCCGTAGGCCGTTTCGAAATCGGCCAGCATCTGCTCCACCATGAGCTTGGTGCGGCCGTACGGGTTGATGGGGCGCTGGGGGTGGTCCTCGGGGATCGGGACCCGCTCGGGTTCGCCGTAGGTCGCGCAGGTGGACGAGAAGATGAAAAACTCGCTTTCCACCTCCTTCATCGTCTCCAGAAGCGCGAGCGTGGTGGCCACGTTGTTGCGGTAGTAGGGCCCGGGATCCCGGACCGACTCGGCCACATAGGCGTAGGCCGCAAAATGCATCACGGCCCGGATCCGGTGCTCCAGGAGCACGGCCCGCACCGCCTCGCGGTCGGCCAGGTCGGCCTCCACGAACGTGCCCCACCGGGCGGCCCACCGGTGCCCCCGCTCCAGATTGTCGACCACCACGGGGTGAAACCCCCTCTGGGCCAGGAGCTTGGCCACGTGGGAGCCGATGTACCCGGCCCCCCCGGCCACCAACACGGCTTCAGACATGGGACGGCGTCCTTTCCACCGGGTGTTCCCGGAGCCAGTCGTCGAAGTAGTCGATCGTGCGCCGGAGCCCCTCCCGGAGCGGCACCTTGGGTTCCCACCCGAGTTTCTCCCGGGCCAGCGCGATGTCGGGCCGGCGCTGCACGGGATCGTCGGCCGGGAGCGGCAGGAACCGGATCTCGGAGCGCGACCCGGTCATCTCGCGCACGAGCTCGGCCAGTTCCAAGATGGTGAACTCCTCCGGGTTCCCCAGATTGACCGGCCCCGTGAACCCGTCCTGCTCCATCAGCCGCACGAGCCCCTCCACCAGGTCGTCCACGTAGCAAAAGCTCCGGGTCTGGGACCCGTCGCCGTACACCGTGAGCGGAAGCCCCCGAAGGGCCTGGACGACGAAGTTCGACACCACCCGGCCGTCGTCCGGGAGCATGCGGGGGCCGTAGGTGTTGAAGATCCGGGCGATCCGCACGTCCACCCCGTTTTGGCGGTGGTAGTCCATGAACAGGCACTCGGCGGCCCGCTTGCCCTCGTCGTAGCAGCTCCGCACGCCGATGGGGTTCACGTGGCCCCAGTAGGTCTCGGGCTGGGGGTGCACCGTGGGGTTCCCGTACACCTCGCTGGTGGAGGCCTGGAGGATCCGGGCCTTGACCCGCTTGGCAAGCCCCAGGGTGTGGATGGCCCCGAGCACGCTCGTCTTGATGGTTTTCACCGGGTTGTACTGGTAGTGCACCGGGGAGGCCGGGCAGGCCAGGTTGTAGATCTGGTCTACCTCCACGAACACGGGGTGGGTGATGTCGTGGCGCAGGAGCTCAAACCCGGGGTGGCCCAGGAGGTGGGCGATGTTCTGCTTTCGGCCCGTGAAGAAGTTGTCGAGGCACAGCACCTCCTTGCCGCGCCGGAGAAGGGCCTCGCACAGGTGGGAGCCGAGGAACCCCGCGCCGCCGGTGACGAGCACCCGCCGGTCGGTGCGAAGCGCCGGGTTGTAGATGAGCCGGTTGGGATCGATCTGCATGGGAACCTTCGCCTCCGGGGATCGGGCGGCCGATCATACGGAGGCGTCGCGGTCGAGGTCAAACGCCTCCCGCGCGGTGGGCAGGGTGAACCCGAACACGCTGCCCCTGCCGGGTTCGCTCTCCACCCAGATCGTCCCGCCCATCCGCTCGACGAGCTCCCGGCAGATGGCGAGTCCGAGCCCCGCCCCCTCGGTTCCGGCGTTCTTCCCCCTGGCGAACTTCTCGAAGATGCGCTCCCGGTCCTCGGCCGGGATCCCGGGGCCGGTGTCGGCCACGGTCACCTCCAGATGGCCGGGGCCGGCTTCCCGCACGCTCACCCGGATCTCCCCCTGGGGGGTGAACTTGACGGCGTTCCCGACGAGGTTGAACAGGACCTGGGCGATCCGGTCCGGGTCGGCCCAGGCCCGGGGGGTGCCGGCGGGGACCGAGAGGGAGAGCCGGACGGGCTTCCCGCCCACGAGGGCCCGGGCTTGGTGGAGCACGGCCTCGGCCACGGCTTTGACGTCCACCGGGCAGGGCGCGATGCCGACCCGGCCGGACTCGATACGGGAGAGGTCGAGGATGTTTTCGATGAGCCGCAGGAGGCGGCGGCCGCTTTCCGCGATCCGTTCGAGGCTGTGGGCCTGGTCGGGGGTCAGCGGGCCGTCGAGGCCCTGGATCATGGCCTCGGAGTACCCGATGATGCAGTTTAAGGGGGTGCGCAGTTCGTGGCTCATCTGCATCAGGACCTCGGCACGCACCCGGTCCCGCTCCTCCGGGAAGGCGCCGGCCTCGGGCTTTGCCTCGAGCCGTTCCAGCACCTCCCGGGCCCGTTGAAGCTCCCCATACACCCGAAAGAGATCCTCGGTTTTTTCCCGCTCCCGCTCCTGGGCCTCCTTGACCTCCGAGACGTCCCGCACGACGGCTTCCACCTGCTCGCGCCCGTCCACGATCGCGAGCCGCAGGCTCCACAGGGCCGCCACGGTCTTGCCGTCGGCCCTCCGCAGCGGCAGTTCGTAGTTGCGGATCCGCTGGCGCTGGCGCAGCCGGGCCACCACCGCCGGCCAGGCCCGGGGTTCGGCCAGCACCTCGCGGGCGGGGAGACCGAGTACCTGGCCGGGGGGACGGCGCAGGATCTGGCACAGCGCGCTGTTGGCGTGGAGCACGGTCCCCGCCGGATCGAGCACGGCGATGCCGTCGGGGGTCATCTCCAGGAACTCCCGGAACCTCGCCTCGGTCTCCTGAAGCCTCCCGGTGCTCTTCTCCACCTCCTGGGCGAGGCGATCCATGGTGTCGGCGATCGCCGTGACCTCATCCGTTTCGCCGGATTCCTCGGGCACGAGGGCGGACACCCGCTCGCGCAGCCGCGCCCAGGGCCGCACCGCCCGCCGCGCCACGAGGAGGGCGACGGCGGTGATGGCGCCGGCCGTCAGAAGGGTAAGGAGCACCGCGGCCCGGGCGTACCGCCCCGCCAACGCCTGCACCGTCCGCACCTCTGCGGCGCGGGAAACGGCCGGGACGGCAGCCACGGCGTATCCCAACACCCCCTCGTTGACCTCCACGGGGGACCACCGAAACGGCACGGCCGCCGCGGCGGCGCCATCCCCATCCACCCACCGGACCCCGAGTTCCCCGGTGTCGGGGGCGGCCGCAGGGCCGGAGACCGGCCGTAACAGCGCTGCCGCGGGAAGGGGCGCCCCGATCCGGTGGGGCGTGCCCTCCTGGTCGAAGAACACGAGGCAGGTGGGCACGGGCAAGGTGGCCACCAGGTTCTCGAGGTGCTGAAGGTCCAGGTCCACCCAAACCACGGGGCCGGGGGGGCCCGGGGCCGGTGTCCACGAGACCGTGATCCGGGAGAGGACCCGGGGCATCTCGGACGATCCCCCTCCCGCCTCGAGCCAAAACCCGGTGCCCGACGGGGTGGGGGAGTCCGGGGGGACCACCGGGGACGGCGATTCGAAGGGCCCCACCGCGAACCCTTCGGCCGCGGAAGGGGCGCGGTAGCCCGCCCGGAGGTACAGGGGTGGCCAGATCACGGGGGAGTCCGGCGTCGAGCCCGTGCGCACCGGGGCCAGGTGGGTGCGGCAGAACTCCTGGTACACGGCGGGATCGGCCGGCAGGTGGCCGAGGAGCCGGAGATCGGCGAGCGAACGTTGAAGCAGGGAAGACGCCCGGTCCGCGGCCCGCAGCGCCGCGCCCAGGGCGGTTTGCCGCGCGCGGGCGTCGAGGAGGTCGGCCTGGGCCCGGGTGAGTTCCTGCCCGAGGCGGGCGAATCCCGCCGCGGCCAACCCCCCCAGGACCGCCAGGGGCAGCAGGGAGCAGACGAGGAGCACAAGGACGAGGCGGCGTTCGGTTCGTAGACGCACCTTGGGTGTCCGGGGCAAGGAGGGTTGGCCGTCAGTGTACCGCCCCGGTCGGTGGGAGAAAACAGGAACTTCGGTCGTCGGTCGCCGGACTTGCGGTCCCCGGTCCCTTGCGCGTCCGCGGCTGCCGGTTCAGGGATCAGAGTTCAGAGGACAGATGTCAGAAACTCCCTGTGCTGTGTCTGCTGTCTTCCGGCACCGGGCACCTGACACGGGTGCCGCTCCCACGGGGGGACGGGGGAACGGTGCGGCGGTGCGCCCCGGTGCCCTCCCGCCCGTCAGGTTGGCCCCGCGTCTCAGGCCGCGAGCGGCCGGTTCCGCAGTTCCTGGCAGAGTTCGAGAAGATACCGCAGGCTCTCGTAGGCCTCCGCCACGCGGGGGGAGGCGGCAAAGAGCCAGGGCAACCAGCGCTCGGCGGGGGTGCCGAACCGGTCGCGGAGGGCCCGGAAGAGTTCCCGGCGTTCCCCGAGGTCGTCGCGGTGGGAGAGATGGGCCGTGAACACGAACCCGGCGCCGGGATTCCGGATTCGTAACAGGGCCCGGCCGGGCTCGAGTTCGAACCCGGCCCCGGACAAACGCTCGAGGTGTCGGCGTGCCTGTTCGAGGACCTCCGGCGGGACGGCCCGTTCCCATTCCTGCCCGGGGGGGAGAAAGGCGCGAAGGAGTTCTTCCGGTGTGGTGGCGGCCATGGTCACCTCCTTGTGGCAGGGGTCTCGCTTTGTGGGTAATTGCACAAACCGTGCCCGGGCCGGGCGGGCGACGCGCCCGGTGCCTGCCCTGCCCGTTTGCCGGGCCCCGTGCCGTCTGGCCGGAGGGCCAGAAGGCGTGGTAGAGTCCCGCCATGAGCGTTGCAACGGTCCAGGAGCAGTGGTATCTTCCCGAGTCCTGCCTCGACCGGGCCATGGCCATGGCCCTGGAGGAGGCCCGGGAAGCGGCCCGGAAGGGGGACGTGCCGGTGGGCGCCGTGGTGTTGTGGGAGGGCGAGGTGTTGAGCCGGGCCCACAACCGGCGGGAGGAATGGGGGGACCCTCTGGCGCACGCCGAGTGCCTGGCCCTTCGCGAGGCCGCGCGGCGGGTGGGGCGTTGGCGGCTCGACCGGGCCACCCTGGTGGTGACCCTGGAGCCGTGCCCGATGTGCATGGGGGCGGTTCTCCAGGCCCGGGTTCCCTGGGTGGTGTACGGCGCCGCGGACCCCCGGGCGGGAGCGGCCGGGTCGCTGTACGACCTGAGCGACGACCCGCGGCTGAACCACCGTGTGCGGGTGGTGCGGGGCGTCCGGGAGGCCGAGGCGGCCGGGTTGCTCCGGGAGTTTTTTCGGGAGCGGCGCGGGCCCGGCAGCGAGTGGGACTGATCGGGGCGGCCGGCGAATCGGAGGTGCGAACGCGCGGAGAGGTGGCCGAGTGGTCGAAGGCGGTTGACTCGAAATCAACTGTACCCTTTCGGGTACCGGGGGTTCGAATCCCTCCCTCTCCGCCAATCCCTTCTTCTTGTTGGTTCCAAGCAAACGAGCGGCGCGGGCAGCACGGGCGGCTTGGCCCTGCGCAACGAGGCCTTGGTGAACCCCGTCAGGTCCGGAAGGAAGCAGCGGTAGCCGGGAGCCTCGTGTGCCGCAGGTCGCCGAGCCGCCCTTGGTGTCCGCGCCGCTTCGTGTGTCGGGACCCGGTTTGACCCCCGGGTGTCCACCCCACGGGAATGGTCCCCATGGCGTATCAGGTGTTGGCGCGGAAATGGCGGCCCCAGCGGTTCGCGGAGCTGCGGGGCCAGGCCCACGTCGTTCGGGCCCTCACCAACGCGCTCCAGGCGGGGCGCATCGCCCACGCCTACCTCTTCACGGGCATCCGGGGCGTCGGCAAGACCTCGGCGGCCCGGATCCTCGCCAAGGCCCTGAACTGCCCCCAGGCCACCCCGGACCCGTGTAACGCCTGCCCCTCCTGCGTGGAGATCACCCAGGGGCGCAGCCCCGACGTCCTGGAGATCGACGGCGCCTCCAACACCGGCGTGGACGATGTGCGCCGCCTGCGGGAGGCCGTGCGGTACCCGCCGCAGCAGGGGCGGTTCCGGGTGTACATCATCGACGAGGTCCACATGCTCTCCACGGCGGCCTTCAACGCCCTGTTGAAGACGCTGGAGGAGCCCCCCGAGCACGCGGTGTTCGTGTTCGCGACCACCGATCCCCACAAGGTGCCGGCGACCATTCTGAGCCGCTGCCAGCAGTTCGATTTCCGCCGGTTGGATCGTCGGGAGCTGGTGGGGCTTCTGGGCGACGTGGTGAAGGCCGAGGGGATCGAGGCCGAGCCGGCGGCGCTGGCGGCCATCGCCCGCGAGGCGGACGGCAGCGTGCGCGACGCCCAGAGCCTGCTCGATCAGGTCATCTCCTACGCGGGGGACCGGATCACCTACGAGGCGGTCCGCGACGTGCTCGGGGTCGTGGACCGGGAGCTGTTGTTCGGTCTGGCCGAGCGGATCCTCGGCCGCGATGCCGGCGGGGTGTTGGGCCTCCTGGCCGAGGCGCGCCGGTTCGGCGTGGACGTGGGGCGGCTCGCCCAGGATCTGCTGGAGCTGTTCCGGGATCTCGCCGTGCTTCGGGCGGCGGGGGATGCCGAGGGGGTGGTGGACCTGCCGCCGGAGGAACGAGCCGAGGCCCAGCGGGTCGCGGACCGCCACGCCTGGGAGGAGATCCACGCCCGGTTCGACATGCTGGCGCGGGCGGTCGAGGGGCTGCGGCTCGCGGCCGAACCCTGGACCGTGCTGGAAATGGCCGTGTTGAAACTCGCGCTCTTGCCGCCCCTGGTCCGGATCGCCGATGTGGCCTCGGGGCCGGCGGGGGACGCGGCGGGACCCCCGGCCCCCCCGGCTCGAACGCAGCGGGCGGGGCGCCCCGCGGCCGAAGGCCTTGCGGCGCGCCCGTCCCGGCGTTCCGACCGGGCCGAGCCCCCTGCCGGGCCGGACCCCGAGGGGGGACCGGCGCGTTCCGGGGAGGAACGGCAACCGGCGGCGGGCGAACCGCAGCCCCACCGGCCGGGGGAAGAGGGCCCCGCGGAGCCGCCGCCGGCGCCCCCGCAGGATGCCTGGGAGCGGTTCCTGGGGGCGGTCCAGGAATCCAACCGAGCGGTGTGGAACGTGCTCCGGGAACACGCCCGGTTCCGGGCGTGGGATCCGCAAACCCGGCGCGTCCAACTCGCCACCGACCGGGAGCAGTTGTTCTTCTTCCGCTCGAAGGCGGAGGTCCTGGGCCGGGCCGCGGCGCGGGTGTGGGGGACCGGCGCGGCGGTGGACTGGGTGGTCGACGAGGCGGCGCCGCGGAGCCGGGCCGGCGGGAGCGATCTGGCGCGACAGGTGCGCAGGGAGACCCTGGAACACCCCTTGGTGCGGGGCGCCATGGAGATCTTCGATGCCACCGTCGAAGAGGTGAGGGTGTTGAAACGGTAGGGGGATTGCCG
>CAZUYO010000037.1:0-15306 GCA_964624725.1 uncultured Thermodesulfobacteriota bacterium | reverse complement strand
TCCTCGGGGATCTCGATCGTGAGCGGGTCCACGATCACATAGGCCGCCGGCACCCGGCGGAACACCCGCCGGGGAATGCCGAACCCGTAGCGCACGTGGTTCCCGCCGGCGAACACCACCAGCCGCGTGTCCCGGTGTTCCGGATCGGCCAGGAACCGGGCCGCGGTCTCGGCCATGGTCTCGTCCCAGATGGCCTGGACCCGGTAGAAGGCGTCGCCGTGGCTCGTGCCCTTGGAGTGGCCGCCGAAGATGCCCTGGATGAACGCCCGGTGGTAGGGGTCGTCGAGGTCCAGATCCTCCGGCAGCCGGTCCCGGAGCTCCGGATCGAGGTCCTCGAGCTCGTCCACCCGCACGGCGGCCCGGGTGAGGTCGCGGCCGGCGTTGAGGGCCAGCACCGGGATCTTGTTCTCCCGGGCGAACAGAAGGATCTCCCGGTAGTAGGGCCAGGACTGGGGTCCCCAGGACTCGGCCCACACCGTGCGCACGAACTCCCGCTCGCCCATCTCCCCCGCGAGGAACCGGTCCACCCCCTCCTGGTAGGGCCGACGGAGCATCTCGAGCCCCAGGGCCACCCGGCCGGGGAACCGCTCGGCGAGGCCCTTCAGGATCCGCAGTTCCACGTCGTGGTCGAACACGTTGTCGTGGGTCTCGCCCACGTACACGACCCGGTAGCCGCCGAGGAACTCGAGGAGCTCCTCCTCGGTGAGGAGCCGCCCGGTGGGCAGGTGCACGATGTCGCCCTTTTGGAGGGTCGACAGATCCCGGTAGGGCGACTCCACCCGGTTCACGGTCAACAGCGTCTGGGCGCAGCCGCCCAGGAGGACGGCCGCCGCCAGGATCACGAGGAGTTGGGTTCGCATGGCGCCTCCCTTCTCGAGTTCGCCCGCCCTCACCCGGCGCGCTCCCCCCGCCGGGCCCACAGGAGCCACAGCCCGAACAGGAAGAGCGGGATCCCCAGGGCCTGGCTCGTGCTCAGGGGGCCCAGGGCGCCCCGGGGGTCGTTGCGGAAGAACTCCACGACGAACCGGAACGCCGGATACAACACGAGGTAGAGCCCGAACACCCGGCCGGTGCCGCCCCACCGCTTCCGGAAGCCCAGGTAGAGCACGAGGAAGATCCCCAGGTTCCCCAGGGCGCTGTAGAGCTGGGTGGGGTGGAGCGGCAGGTTCAGGGGCGCCAGGCCCCGGGGGTCGGTGAAGGTGACGGCCCAGGGCAGGTCGCACTCCGCGCCGTAGCAGCACCCGGCGAAAAAGCACCCGATCCGGCCCAGGGCCTGGCCCAGGGCGAGCCCGGGGGCCACGGCGTCGCCGGTGGGCCACACCGGAAGCCCGGCGTGGCGCACGTAGGCCAAGCTCGCCAGGGCCGCCACCACGAACCCCCCGTAGAACACGAGGCCGCCCTTCCAGATCTCGAACACCTGCCAGGGGTGCTCGACGAAGTACTCCCACTCCACCAGCACGTAGAAGAGCCGCGCCCCCACGAGCGCCGCGATCAGCACCACCAGGCCCAGGTCCTGGACCTTTCGCGGCTCGAGCCCCAGGCGCTCGGCCTCCCGGCCCGCCACCCAGATGGCGGCGAAAAACCCCAGGGCCACGAACAGCCCGTAGGTGTACACGGTGAGCTTGCCGAACTGAAACAGGATCGGATGCATGGGGGGTTACGCGGCTCGAGGGCTGGAAGATGGGAACGCGGGACAGATCCCCCCGGCCGGGGACGGAGACGACGCCGGAGCCACGATGGGGCCCGGCCGCCTGACCGGAACCTGTCGGACCTGAGTCATCCGGGCCTTTCCTCCCCGGGCTTCCGGCCCAAGAACTCCTCCAAGAGGAGCAGGGCCACCCCCACGGTGATGGCGGAATCGGCCACGTTGAAGGCCGGCCAGTGGTGGCTTCGCCAGAACACGTCGAGAAAATCCACCACCTCGCCCCACCGGAGCCGGTCGATCAGGTTCCCCACCGCCCCCCCGGCCACGAGCCCCAGGGCCGCCAGGGTCCAGCCCCGATCCGCAGAGAGCCGCTTCACGGCCACCCCGATCGCCCCCAGGGCCACCAGGGTCACCCCGACGAAAAACGGCGTGCGAAACGCCGCCCCGTGGCCCGCCAGGAGGCCGAAGGCCGCCCCGGGATTGCGGATGTAGGTCAGGTGGAAGAACCCCTCGATCACCGGCCGGCTCTCGTAGAGCCGAAAGGTCTCCATGACCCAGGCCTTGGTGGCCTGGTCGAGCCCGAGGACGAGGCCGGCCGGCAGACCGAACCGCAGGAGCTTCTCCCTCACCCGGCCGCCTCGGCCAGATGGGTCACGCACCGGGCACAGGCCTCGGGGTGCTCGGGGTCCTGCCCCACGGTGGGGGAGTAGTTCCAGCACCGCTGGCACTTCTCTCCCTCGGCGCGCCCCACGCTCACCCCCACGCCCGGGAGGTCGGGGTCGGTGAACGCCCCCCCGGCCCCGGGCACGAGGTCCACCTGGCTCACGATAAACAGAAACGGCAACTCCGAGGCGTAGGACCCCAGGAACGCCTCCCACCGGTTGTCCACGTGGAGCACCACCTTGGCGTCCAGGGAGTGGCCTATGAGCTTCTTGGCCCGGGCGTCCTCGGCGGCCTTGGCCACCAGGGCCCGGAGCCTGCGGATCCGGTCCCACCGGTCGGCCAGCTCGTCGTCCACGGCTGCGGCGTCCACCTCGGGAAAGAGCTCGGTGTGCACGCTCCCCTCGGCGCCGGGCAGGTGCTGCCACGCCTCGTCGGCGGTGAACGCGAGCACCGGCGCCATGAGCCGGCAGAGCTTGTGGAGCACCTCGTGGAGCACGGTCTGGGCGGCCCGCCGGCCCTGGCTCCGGGCGGGGAACGTGTACAGCCGGTCCTTGAGGATGTCGAGATAGAAGGCCGAGAGGTCCACCGCACAGAAGTTGTGGATGCGGTGGAAGATCACGTGGAACTCGTACTCGTCGTAGGCCCGGCGGCACCGCTCCACCAGCCGGTTGAGCCGGTCGAGGCAGTAGCGGTCGATCTCCCAGAGCTCCGAGCGGTCGACCCGGTCGGTCTCGGGGTCGAAGTCCGAGAGGTTCCCCAGGAGGAACCGGCAGGTGTTGCGAATGCGGCGGTAGGCCTCCACCAGGCGTTTCAGGATCTCCTCCGAGATCCGGATGTCGTCGCGGTAGTCCTCGGCCGCCACCCAGAGCCGCAGGATCTCGGCGCCGTAGCGTCGGATCACCTCCTCGGGGCTCACCACGTTCCCCTGGCTCTTGGACATCTTCCGGCCTTCGCCGTCCACCACGAACCCGTGGGTCAGCACGGCCCGGTACGGCGCCTGGCCCCGGGTGCCCACGCTCGCCAGGAGGCTCGAGTGGAACCAGCCCCGGTGCTGGTCGGAGCCCTCCAGGTAGAGGTCGGCCGGGCTGTCGAGCTCGGGGCGCTTCTCGCACACGGCGGCGTAGGAGACCCCCGAGTCGAACCACACGTCCAGGATGTCCTCCTCCCGCTCGAGGTTCGTGCCCCCGCAGGCGGGGCACGCGGCGTCCTCGGGCAGGAAGTCGGTGATCGGCCGCTCGAACCAGGCGTCGGCGCCCTCGGTCTCGAACACCTCGGCCGCCCGGTAGCTCACCCGGGGGTCCAGGTAGGTGCCGCCGCAGTCGGCGCACCGGGCGGCCGTGATCGGCACGCCCCAGGCCCTCTGGCGCGAGATGCACCAGTCGGGGCGGTCGCGCACCATGTTGTGGATCCGGTCCCGGCCCCACCGGGGGACCCACTGCACCCGGTCGATCTCCGCGAGCGCCTTGCGGCGAAGCCCGGTCTTGTCCATCGAGATGAACCACTGCCGCGTGGCCCGGAAGATGACGGGCTGCTTGCACCGCCAGCAGTGGGGGTAGGAGTGCTCGATCTTCTCCTCCCGCAGCAGCGCCCCGGCCTCGGCCAGGGCCGCGTTCACGGCGGCGTTGGCCTCGAACACGTGCTGGCCCGCAAACGGCCCCGCGTCGGGCAGGAACCGGCCCTGGTCGTCCACCGGGGCGTAGGGCTCCAGGCCGTACCTGAGCCCCACCTCGTAGTCCTCCTGGCCGTGGCCCGGGGCGGTGTGGACGATGCCGGTGCCGGCCTCCAGGGTGACGTGGTCGCCGAGCACCACCACGCTCTTCCGGTCGTACAGGGGGTGGCGGAACGCCTTACCCTCCAGGGCGTTGGGATCGACCGGCGCGAGCTCCGTCCAGCCCTCCACCCCGGCCGCCTCGAGCACCACCGGCGCGAGCCGCCGGGCCAGGATCCAGACCTCCCCGGAGCCGGCCGGCGCCTCGTAGGCCGCGTACTCGAACTCGGGGTGGAACGCCAGGGCCAGGTTCGCCGGGATCGTCCAGGGGGTGGTGGTCCAGATCACGGCCGAGACCCGCTTGCCGGCCAGGGCCGGGGCGATCTCGGCCGGATCGGCGGCGTACGGGAACTTCACGTAGATGCTGGGGCTCGTCTTGTCGGCGTACTCCACCTCGGCCTCGGCCAGGGCCGTGCGGCACGAGGCGCACCAGTACACGGGCTTGCGGCCCACGTACACGGCCCCGGTCTCGACGAACCGGCCGAACTCCCGGGCGATCTGGGCCTCGTAGTCGTAGCTCATGGTGAGGTAGGGGGCGTCCCAGAGCCCGAACACCCCGAGCCGCTGGAACTCCCGGCGCTGGATCTCCACGAACCGCTCGGCGTAGGCCCGGCACCGGCGGCGCACCTCGGCCTTGGAGAGGTTCTCCTTTTCGGGACCCAGCTCCTTGTCCACCTGGTGCTCGATGGGAAGCCCGTGGCAGTCCCAGCCCGGCACGTAGGGGCTGTGGTACCCCGCCATGGACCGGCTCTTCACCACGATATCCTTGAGGATCTTGTTCACCGCGTGGCCCATGTGGATGTGGCCGTTGGCGTAGGGGGGGCCGTCGTGGAGCACGAAGAGCGGGCGGCCCTTCGAGCGCTCCAGAATCCGGCCGTAGAGCCCCGTCTCCTCCCACCGCCGGAGCATCTCCGGCTCCCGCTGGCTCAGGTTCGCCCGCATGGGGAAGGCGGTCTTGGGAAGGTTCAGGGTGTCCTTGTAGTCCATCGGCGCTCCCTCCAAACGCCGCCGCGGGCCGCCCGGGGCGGTCCGCGGCGCAAATCGCACGGGCTTCCGGCAAAAAGAACGCCCTACCTTAGCAAACCGGCCCCCGGAGTCAAGAGGCGCCGGCCCGGAGCCGGGCGATGGCCCCGGCGTAGTCCGCGGCCCCGAACACGTACGAGCCGGCCACGAAGGCGTCGGCCCCGGCCCGGGCGCACCGGCCGATCGTCTCGTGGGTGATGCCGCCGTCCACCTCGATGTGGAACGAGAGGTTCCGCTCGGCCGCCAGCCGCTTCAGGGCCTCGATCTTGGGCACGGCCAGGTCGAGGAAGCTCTGGCCCCCGAACCCCGGGTTCACGCTCATCACCAGCACCAGGTCCACCAGTTCCAGCACGTGCTCCACGGCGCACACCGGGGTGGAGGGGTTCAGGCTCACCCCGGCCCTCTTCCCCAGGTCGCGGATCTGCTGGAGGTTCCGGTGGAGGTGGGGGCAGGCCTCGGCGTGCACCGTCACGAGATCGGCCCCGGCCTCGGCAAAGGCCGCCACGTAGCGCTCCGGCTCCACGATCATGAGGTGGACGTCGAGGGGCTTTTCCGTGGCCCGGCGCACCGCCTTGACCACGGGGGGGCCGATGGTGAGGTTCGGCACGAACCGGCCGTCCATCACGTCCACGTGGATCCAGTCGGCCCCGGCCCGGTCCACGGCCCGGACCTCCTCGGCCAGCCGGCCGAAGTCGGCGGAAAGGATGCTCGGCGCGATGATGGGCATGGGAGACTCCGTTGGAAAAGGCTTGAAAGCTAGGAAGCTAGAAAGCTGGGAAGCCGGGAAGCTGGGAAGCATCGGGGCAAGAACCCCATGGTTCTCGTCCGTTCTCCTCGGGCGGCTGCAGCATTGTCGGCTTTCCGGCGTCCCCGCCTTCCAGCTTCCAGCCTTCCAGCCTTCCAGCCTCCTTCACAGCCCCAACTCGGCCGGGGTGGCGGTCTGGACCGGCCGGCCGTCCACCCAGAGCTCCACCCGGTCGGCGAGCCCCGCGGGCACGGCGGCCCGCACCGCCGCGCCCCGGGGCACCCATTCGTCCCGCACCGTCCAGGCCCGGCCCGCCGCGCGCCACACCACCTGGACCCGGGCCTTTCCGAACCCCGGGGGGATCCGGTGGAACAGGTACACCACCCGGGCCGCCCCCAGCGCCGGCGCGGTGCCCGCCACCGTGAGCGACACGAGCCGCCCCTCCTCGGCCGGGAATCCCGGCAGGGGGTCGTGGGCCACCACCCGGCCCGCCTGGGCCGGATCCAGGATCTCCACCTCCTCGATCCGCCCCACCCGGAGCCCCAGCCGGTCGATCCGGTCCAGGGCCTCGGCGAGCGGCAGCCCCGCCAACCGGGGCATCCGCCACAGGGTGGGCCGGGGCCCGCGGCTCACGGCCAGGGGCACCTCGGCCCCCCGGGGCAGGGTCTGGCCCGGGGCTACGCCCTGGCCCACCACCCGGCCCTCCGGGCCCCGGTGCAGCCGGGCCCGGACCCGGGCCTTGAAGCCCAGCTCCTCGAGGCGGATCCGGGCGTCCTCCAGGGCAAGGCCCCGCAGGTCCGGGGCCGGGTGCCGCTCGGGGCCCCGGGAGAGCACCACGCCGACCCCCCGGCCGGCCTTCACCCGGGCCCCGGGCCGGGGGTGTTGGAGGAGCACGTGGTTCTCGGGCACGGTGTCCGAGTAGTCGAAGTCCCGCACCTCCAGGTCGAGGCCCGTGCCCTGGAGCCGGTCGAGGGCCTCCCCCAGGGCGAGGCCCCGGAGGTCGGGAACCTCCACCTCGGGGGTCCGCTCCACGAGCCACGCCACGGCCAGGTACGCCCCGAGCCCGGCCGAGACCAGAAGGAGGAGCGCATAAACGGCGACGACGACCCCCCGCCTCACGCGGCCCCCCCGGTGCGGCGAAACCGGGCCGCGAAAAACCCGTCCACCGCCTCGGCCCCCTCGCCGGCGAGGCCCT
Source organism: uncultured Thermodesulfobacteriota bacterium (assembly GCA_964624725.1). Taxonomy (GTDB): domain Bacteria; phylum Desulfobacterota; class Deferrisomatia; order Deferrisomatales; family Deferrisomataceae; genus Deferrisoma. The sequence continues at coordinate 8,267 of CAZUYO010000037.1, read as the reverse complement.
CGGGAAAGGTGCGAAAGAACCCCTCGGGCGTGATGAACCGCGCCCAGGGGGCGCCTTCGGCGGGCGGCGGCTCCAGCCGGTAGTCGGGCCGGGCCGCGAGGAAGGCCCCGACCACGGCCTCGTTCTCGGCCCGCAGCGTGGTGCAGGTGGCGTACACCACCACCCCGCCGGGCCGCACCCGGTCGGCCGTCGCCTCCAGGAGCTCGGTCTGGAGCCGGGGAAGTCCCTCGATGTCGGCCGGGGTCCGCCGCCATTTGGCCTCGGGGGTGCGGGAGAGCACCCCGAGCCCGGAGCACGGCGCGTCCACCAGGGCGGCGTCGAACCCGCCCCCCACCGGCGGCCGGCGGGCGTCGGCCGCGGCCCCCCGCAGGTTCCCCGCCCCCATCCGGCGGGCCAACTCCGCCAGGCCCCGCACCCGGTGGGGGTGGAGGTCCAGCCCCACCACCCTTCCCCCGGGTCCCACCCGCTCGGCGATCTGGAGGGCCTTGAGGCCCGGGGCCGCGCAGGCGTCGAGCACCCGCCACCCGGGTTCGGGGGCGAGCACCTCCACCACGAGCTGGGAGGCCTGGTCCTGCACCACGGCCGAGCCGTCCCGCACCGGGCCGAGATCCCCGGGGGCGCCCTGGAACCGCACCCGGATCCCCTGGGGGGCGAACGCGGCGGGCTCCGCCTCCACCCCCTCGCCCCGAAGCCGTTCGAGGAGCCCCTCCCGGTCCCCCCGGGCCCGCAGGAAGGTCTCCGGGATCCGCGAGGCCGCCCGGGCCAGACCCTCGGCCCCGGCCTCGCCCCACTCGGCGAGCCACCGCTCAACGATCCACTCGGGGCAGCCGAAACGTAGGGCGAGGCGGCCGGCCGGGGTGTCGGGCGCGGGCGGCGGCTCCCCGGCCCGGCGGGCCACGGCCCGGAGCACGGCGTTCACGAACCCCGAGGCGTGGCCGAGCCGGCGGCGGCGCACCTCCTCCACGGCCTCGTGCACCGCGGCCCGGGCCGGCACCCGGTCCAGGAAGAGGATCTGGTAGGCCCCCACCCGCAGCACCGCAAGCACCGTGGGGTGGAGCTTCGACAGGGGCCGGGAGCTCGCCCGGGCCAGGTGGGCGTCCACCACGTTTCGCCACCGCAGCACGCCGTACGCGAGGTGCGCCACCAGGGCGCGGTCGCGGCCGGGCATGCCGCCCGCGCGGCGCAGCCGGGCGTCGAGGGCCTCTTCGGCGTAGGCCCCCCGGCGGTCCACGTCTTCGAGGACCGCGACGGCGACGGATCTGGGATTGGGGGATCGGGTCACGGGCGAACTCCGGGGGCGGCACTATAGCCCCGGGGGTGGGGGAAGTCAAAGAGCGGAAATCCGTGGCGTTCTCGGCGTTTGTGGGCGCCCGGCCCGGGTGATAGACTCGCCCGCGCACCTGGCAGGCGCCGGGGAACCACGGAGAACACGGAGAGCACGGAGGGAAACGGGGAGGGGACGGTCGGGTCACGCTCCGAGACGTGGGGCCGGCCCGTTCCGGTCGCGATCCCAAGCCTTCCCGCTTGCCAGCGTTCCAGCGCGAAGCCACAGGGGTGATCCATGCGCATCGAGATGGGGTACAAGTTCATCCTGGGGTTCATCCTGGTGATCGCGGCGGTGGTCCTGGTGCCGTACCTGGTGCGGTTTCTGGACCTGCCGGCCTGGGCCCAGAGCCTCATCCCGCCGCTGGCGGCCATCGCCGTGGGGCTCGCCATGGGCAGCGCCTTCACCAAGGGCCTCACCCGGCACGTGGGGGAGCTCCGGGCCGCCACGATGGGCATCGCGGAGGGGGACCTCCGGCAGGCGGTGAACCTCGGGGCGCGGCGGTTCCCCGACGAGCTCGACGACCTGGCCGGGGCCGTGAACGCCATGCTCACGAACCTGCGCCAGATGGTGGGCCACATCCTGCGCACCTCCACCGAGGTGGCCTCGGCCGCCCAGAACCTGTCGGCCACGGCCGAGGAGGTGAACGCCTCCACCGAGGAGATCGCCGTGACCACCGAGGAGGTGGCCCGGGGGGTCGCCGAGCAGAAGGCCGAGGTGGAGAAGGTGGTCCACCGGATCCACGAGCTCGAGGCCGGGCTCCAGCGGATCGAGGGCACCTGCCGGCTCGCGGCCGAGGCCGCGGCCACGGCCGAGGCCCAGGCCCAGGAGGGGAACCGCACGGCCCGGGAGGGGTTTGCGCGCCTGGAGTCGGTGCTGACCGACCTGGAGCGCTCGGCCGAGGCCGCGGTGAAGTTCTCCGAGCAGATCCGGCAGGTCCAGCGGTTCGCCGACGTGATCACGAACCTGAGCCGCCAGACCACGCTGCTGGCCCTGAACGCCGCCATCGAGGCCTCGAAGGCCGGGGAGGAGGGCAAGGGGTTCGCCGTGGTGGCGAGCGAGATCCGGAAGCTCGCCGACTCGGCCGAGAAGAGCGCCGACCAGATCACCGCGCTCCTCAGGCGGCTCGACGAGGCCGGCCAGGGCGTGCGGGGCGTGCTGGAGTCGTCCCGGGCCAAGGTGCGCGAGGGCCGGGAGGGCCTGGAGTCCGCCGGCCGGGCCCTTGAGGAGATCAGCGGGTTCGTGGCCGACAACGCCCGGCGCATGGACGACGTGCTCGCCGTGATCCAGGAGCAGGTGGAGGGCGGCCGGGAGATCGCCAAGTTCGCCGACCGGGTGGCCGCCGTGGCCGAGGCCAACGCCGCGGCGACCCACGAGGTCTCCACGACCCTGGAGCACCAGACCGCGGCCATGGAGGACATGGCCCACGCGGCCATGCGCCTGAGCGAGATGGCCGAGGACCTGAACGCCCGGGTGGCCCGGTTCCGGCTGCCCGAGGGGGAAGGGGCGTGAGCACGCCCTCGGTGCTCGTGGTGGAGGTGGGAGGGGAGCGGTTCGGCCTGCCCGCCGACCGGGTGAACACCGTGGTGGGCTACGAGGAGCCCGTGCCGATCCCCGGCCGCCCCAAGCCGTTCCTCGGCGCCCTGAACCACCACGGCGAGCTCCTTCCGGTGGTGCACCTGGCCTCGGTGCTGGGGCTCAAACCCCGGGTGGACCCCCTCCGGTCCGTGGTGGCGGTGGTGGACTGGGAGGACGGCATCCTGGGGCTTCTCGTGGAGCGGGCCCAGGGCCTCGTGACCCCGCTCGCCCGGGCCCGGGTGGCCCAGGTGCTCGGCCGGTGGGACGGGCCGTTCCTGGACCGGACCCTGGAGGTGGAGGGCGCCCGGATCCACGTGCTGGATCTCGACGCCCTCCTGCGGGATCTCGCGGAGCGGGTGCGGTGAGCCGGGTGCTGGTGGTGGACGACGCCGTGTTCATGCGCCGGACCCTGCGCGACATCCTGGAGGCCGCCGGCCACCAGGTGGTGGCCGAGGCCGGCGACGGGGTGGAGGCCCTGGAGCGGTACGAGGAGCACCGGCCCGACGTGGTGACCCTCGATCTGGTGATGCCCCGGATGGGGGGCCTCGAGGCCCTGCGGGAGCTGCGGCGGCGCCACCCCGAGGCCCGGGTGATCGTGTGCTCGTCGGTGAGCGACGAGGCCTCGATCCTCGAGGCCATCCGGCTCGGGGCACGGGACTACGTGATCAAGCCGGTCGCCCCGGAGAAGCTCCGGGAGGCCGTGGACAAGGCGGGAGCGGGCCGATGAGCGGCCAGATGGAACGCTACCGGGAGCTGTTCCTGGAGGAGAGCCTGCGGCACCTGGACGCGGCCGAAGAGATCCTGGGCCGCGACCGGATCGGGCCCGGGGACCTGGAGGCCGTGTTCCGGGAGATCCACAGCCTGAAGGGCATGGCCGGGTCCATGGGGTTCGAGGCCATGGCCGCCCTGGCCCACCGGCTGGAGGACGTGTTGGACGCCTGGCGCGCGAGGCCCGAGCCGCCCACGGCCGAGGAGCGGGAGCTCGCGCTGCGGGCCTGCGACCGGCTCGCCGAGATGCGGGACGACATCGCGGCCGGCGGCACCGGGGACGTGGACTGGGCCGACCTCGGCCGGGACCTCGGCCGCCCCCCGCCGGCCGGGGGCGAGGGGGCCTTGCGGGTCCGGGTGCGGCTCGCCCCCGACTGCGGCTCCCCGGCCGCCCGGGCCTACCTGGTGCTCCTGCGGTTCCGGGAGGCCGACCCCGAGGTCGCCTGCGACCCGCCGGAATCCCGGATCCTCCAGGGGGAGCCCGTGGAGGCCCTCGAGCTCACGGTCCACGGCCTCGACCGGGCCGACGTGGAGGGGATTTACGAGACCCTGAGCGAGGTGGCCGGGCTCGAGTTCCCCGACGAGGCGGACGCGGCGCCGCCCGAGGCCCCGCCCGAGCCCCCGGAGCCCGGCGCCCCGGAGCCCGGCGCCCCGGAGGTGGAGGCCCCGGCCGAGCCCGAACCCGCCGAACCCGGCCGGGTCCGGCTGCCCGACAAGGTCCAGGTGCCGGTGGCCATCCTCGACGCCTTCGTGGACCTCCTGGGGGAGCTCACCATCGCCCGGAGCCACATCGAGACCACGGCCCGCCGGCTCGGCTCGGAGGTGCTGCTGGAGGAGGTGGACCGGCTCGGCCGGATCGTCCGGGGGTTCCACGGCAAGGTGATGGAGCTCCGGATGCTCCCGTTCGGGCTGGTGGTGGGAAGCCTGCGCCGCCTGGTGCGGGAACAGGCCGCCCGGCTGGGGAAATCCGTGCACCTGGAGGTGCGGGGCGAGGAGATCGGCCTCGACAAATCCATCCTGGGCCAGCTCTCCGACCCCCTGGTGCACCTGGTGCGAAACGCCCTCGATCACGGCATCGAGCCCCCCGAGGTCCGGGAGCGCCTGGGGAAGCCCGCCCGGGCCCTCCTTCGGATCGAGGCCGAGCGGGTCCGAAACCGGGTCGAGGTGCGGGTGCGCGACGACGGCCGGGGCATCGACGTGGAGGCGGTGCGGCGCCGGGCGGTGGAGCTCGGGCTCGTGTCCGAGGCGGACAGCCGGGCCCTGAGCCCCGGGGAGATCTTCGCCTTCCTGTTTCGCCCCGGGTTTTCCACCCGGGACGAGGTGTCGGAGCTCTCGGGCCGGGGCGTGGGGCTCGACGTGGTGAAGGCCCAGGTGGACGCCATGGGCGGCACGGTGGACCTCTCGTCGTCGCCGGGGGAGGGCACCGAGGTGCGCATGAGCCTGCCCCTCTCGGTGGCCATCGTGCCCGTGCTCCTGGTGGAGGTGGGGGGCCGGGTGCTCGCCCTTCCCACCGGGGCGATCCACCGCACCGTGGAGGCCTCGCCCCGGGACGTGCGCCGCACCCCGGACGGCCACGTGCTCCTCACCGAGAAGGGCCAGGTGCCCATCGAGGCCCTGGGGAAGATCGTGGGGTTTCCGTGCCGCACCCAGTTCGAGCGGATGCCCCTGGTGCTGGCCACCACGGCCGCGGGCACGGTGGGGCTCGCCGTGGACGCCTTCCTGGGGGAGGAGGACCTGTTCATCAAGCCCCTCAAGGGGCCCCTGCGGGCCCTGCGGGGCGTGAGCGGCTACTCGGTGCTGGGGGACGGCCGGCTGGTGTTCCTGCTGGACCCCCCGAGCCTGGGGGGGGACTGAGGCGGAACGGGGCAGGCGAAGGTTCTGGGGCCCGGGGATCTACGGTTCGCCCCCGGCGGGCCGTCCGGGGTCCGAGCCGCCCGGCGACCCCGCGTTCTCGAGCCCCGGGAACACCCGGATCTCCTTTACGAACCCGTGGCGCCGGAGCGAGCGCATCAGGCGGTTCAGGGTGCGGTCGCTCCCCGGCTGGATCCGGGCGGTGAGGACCTCGTTGCCCCGGGGCAGCTGGATCCGCTGGATGTCGAGGCCCAGGTCCCGGAACGCGGCCAGCACCCCGTAGAGCACCCCGGGGCCGTCCTGGAGCCGGACCTCGATCTCCACCGTCCCCGGGTCCCGGAGATCCCCCCGTCCGCCCCGGTCCCAGTCGAGGGGCACGCCCCCGCCCTCCGCCACCCGGGGGCACACGACCCGGTGCACCCGCAGCCGTCCCTCCTCGGGAACCCCCACGATCTCGTCCCCCTCCACCGGGGCGCACTCGGGGCAGAACCGGATGTGGGGGTCGTCGAACACGTATCGGCGTACCTTCCGCACCGGCTGCGACCGGCGCCGGCGAAAGAGGGACAGCCGGCCGCCGGCCGGGCCCGGGCCCAGCACGCCGTCGATCTCCTCCTCCCCCAGGCAGACCCGGCGGTAGAGCTCGTCCACCGGGATGTCGCCCAGCTCCCGCGCCCGGTCCTGGGCCCTCGCGTCCACCTGCTCCTCCCCCAGGCCCCGGGCCCGGGCCGCCTCCATGACCCACTGCCGGCCCGTGGCCGCCGCCCGGGCGGCCTCCTTCCGGCGCATGTACCGGCGCAGGGCGGCGAGCGCCTTTCGCGTGTGGGCCCAGTCCAGGTACCGGTCGTCCGCCACCGGCCCGTCGGCCGTCACGATCTCGATCCGGTCCCCCGGCTTCAGGAGCGTCCCCAGCCCCACCTCCTCGTCGTTCACCCGGGCCCCCAGGGCCCGGAGCCCGAGCTGCTCGTGGACCGCGAAGGCGTAGTCCAGCGCCGTGGCCCCCTCCTCCAGGCTGAACACGTCGCCCCGGGGGCTCGTGACCTGGATCGCGTCGGGTTTGTGGAACCGCAGGAAGTCCTGGATGTCCATGTCCTCGTTCTGGAGGAACTCCCGCAGTTCCTCCAGGTACTCCAGGTTGAACTCCGGGCTCGTGATGTCCATGGCCAGCAGCCCCAGCCGGTTGAACCGGTCGGCCGGCGCCGGCGCCACGTAGAAACTGAGGATCCGCCCCTGGTACGACACCCGGGTTTCCAGGGCCCGGAACCCGTTCTTCCGGGGGGTGCTCAGGGTGTCGGAGAACCCGCCGGGCAGGGCCCGGAAGTTCAGGTGGACCCGCCCCAGGGCCCGGTAGGCGTCCTCGGACGAGGCCGTGACGATGCGCACGGTGAACAGGTGCTCCGTGGTGGGGGGCACGTCGGGCCGAAACCGGTTCCACCGGAACTCGATCCGGGCCTGGAGATCGCCGGGAAACGCCTCGGCCAGCTTCTGCCGCAGGTCCTCCAGGGGGCGGGCCCAGCCCTTCTTGAGCTCCTCCTGGGCCGCCCGGAACCGCTCGAACGCCTCGGGGTACAGGATCGGCCCGATCTTCTCGGTGAGCCGCTCGGCCAGGTCGAGCATGCACAGGCGCCGGCAGATGTTGGCGTACATCTCGGCGCTCTCCCGGGCGATGCGCACCTGCTTGTCGCGCCGGAACACCGACAGGCTCTCCAGGTTGTCGAGCCGGTCCGCGAGCTTCACCAGGAGCACCCGGATGTCCTGGAGCACGTAGCTGAACAGCCGCTGGTAGGTGAGAATCCGGCTGTCCTTGATCTTGGTGAGCGCCTCCACCAGGGGGGCGGCCTCGGGAAACTCCCGCCGGAGGTCCTCCTCCCGGTAGTCCGTGTCCTCCACGGTGTCGTGAAGGAGCGCCGCCTCCACCGACGCCCAGTCCACGATCCGGCCGTACCGGCTCACCTCCATGGCCGTGCGCACCGGGTGCCAGATGTACTCCTCCCCCGTCTTTCGGCGCTGGCCGGCGTGGAGCGCCTCGGCCTTGGCCAGGGCCCGGTCGAGGCGCTCCGCCAGTTCCCCCACCTCGGCCTCGTCGAGGGTGTGGTGGAGGATGTACTGGGTGAGGATCTGTTCCTTCTCTCGGGTGAACCGGTCCGACACGCGATACCTTCCCTGTGGGCGCCGCTGGGAGACTGGGACGCTAGGAAGCGAGGAGGCTATGAGGCTAGGACGCCAAGATCCTTCGCAATTCCAGCGTCATCGGCTGCTCTAACCTGTGGGAGCGGCCTCCGTGTCAGAGACCAGAATTCAGAGGTCAGAGAACCCCCTGTCCTCTGTCGTCTGTCGACTGACTCCTGCCACGGACGCCGCTCCTCCCCCCTAGCCCTGAAGCGGACGTTACCTTCCCGCGCAGTAGGGCCCGGGGGAGATTCCGTGTCCCTTCCGCTGGCGGCTTGGCAGCGAAGATCCTTCAGGATTTCGGCGTCGCCGCCTGCCCCATCCTGTGGGAGCGGCCTCCAAGCCGCGATACCGTACCCCGCGGGGTGAAGGCCGCCGGGGTTCGGGGTCCAAGTGGCTACCGGGAACTTCCTGGGTACCACAGAAGGGGAAACACCGGAAGGGGGCGTCATATCAAGTTGCGCTCAAAGCTACCGTTTCCTGATTCGGCCCGGGCTAGTGGTCCGTCTCTCAAAAAAGTATCCGAATTGCGGGGGTGGGGCTGGGGGTTCCGACGAAGCGCGACGGCCGAGCAGATTGG
>CAZUYO010000036.1:7283-15555 GCA_964624725.1 uncultured Thermodesulfobacteriota bacterium | reverse complement strand
CTACGACAGCCACCGCTTCCGGCGCTTGTAGTGCTTGGCGTTCTTGAACGAGCGCTTGTGGCCGCTTTCGCCCACGCCCAGGTAGAACTCCTTGACGTCCTCGTTCTCCCGGAGCTTCTCGCTCGGGCCGTCGAGCACCACCTTGCCGTTTTCCATGATGTAGCCGTAGCTCGCCACCTTGAGCGCCAGGTTCGCGTTCTGCTCCACCAGGAGGATCGTGGTCTTCTCCTCCTCGTTGATCTTCTGGATGATGTCGAAGATCTCCTTTACGAGGAGCGGCGCCAGCCCCAGGCTCGGCTCGTCCAGGAGCATGAGCTTGGGCCGGGCCATGAGCGCCCGGCCGATGGCGAGCATCTGCTGCTCGCCCCCCGAGAGGTAGCCCGCGAGCTGGTTTCGGCGCTCCTTGAGCCGGGGGAAGAACTCGTAGACGAGGTCGAGGTCCCGGCGCACCCCGGCCTTGTCCTTCCGGGTGTAGGCCCCGCACAGGAGGTTCTCGTGGGTGGTGAGGTCCTCGAACACCCTCCGGCCCTCCATGCACTGGAAGATGCCCATGCGGACGATCTCCTCGGGCTCCTTCCCGTTGATCTTCTCGCCCATGAACTCGATGGTGCCCTCGGTGACCTCGCCCTCCTCGCTCTTCAAAAGCCCCGAGATGGCCTTGAGCGTGGTGGACTTGCCCGCGCCGTTGGCCCCGAGGAGGGTGGTGATCTTGCCCTCCTCGCACTCCAGCGACAGGCCCTTCAGCACCAGGATCACGTCGTTGTACACGACCTCGATGTTGTTCACCTTCAGCATGAACTCGGCTCCGTGGGGTCGGGGGTTGGCCCTTTCCGAGGCGCCGCCCGCGGGCGGGCGGCGCCTCGGAAAGGGGAGGCCCCCGGGGGGCCTCCCTTCCGGTTCGCCGGCGCTAGAAGCCCAGCCAGTCGGCCCGGCGGGGCAGCTCCACCGTGGCCTTGTAGACCATCTTGCCGCCCTGGTACTCGTAGATCTTGGCCGACAGGTTCGGCCGGTGGTCGTCCGCGGTGTAGGTGATGGGGGCGGTGAGCCCGCCGGTGTCGAAGTCCTTCAGGGTCTCGAGGTGCTTCTTGAGGCCCGGGCCCGTGAGCTCGCCCGCGGCGTCGGCCCGCTTCAGGCCCTCGGCCATCACCATCATCGACACCCAGCCCCGGATGAAGTGGGTCATCTGGTGCTCACCCTTGGTGACCTCCAGAATCGTCTTCATGCCGGGCACGTCGTCGCCGTACACGGCCGCGGCCTGGAGGCCCAGGGCGCCGTCGGCCGCGTCGCCGGCCAGCTTGAACAGGTTCTCGTCGTTCCCCCAGATGTTGATGAGGAACTTGGTCTTGAGGCCGAGCTTCTTCGCGTCCTTCAGGATCACGGCCGTCGAGGGCGTGGTGCCGCCGATCCAGGCGAAGTCGGGCTCGTTCTTCTTGAGATTGAGGAGCTGGGTGGTGGCCTCGATGGCCCGCAGCCCCACGTTTTCCTCACCCACGATCTCGAACCCCAGCTCCTCGGCGTACTTCTTACCCGCCGGGATGGGCGCCTTGCCGTAGGGGTGGTCCGGATAGATGAAGGCGATCTTGGGCTTGCGGCTCTCCTTCCAGTTGTCCTTGATGTACTTCAGGCCGGCCCGGAGCTGGGTGGAGTAGTCGGCCGCGATGAAGAAGTTGTAGGGGGCCTTCTTCGGGTCGGTCAGGTGGGCCGAGTACGAGGCCGAGAAGTAGGGGATCTTGTCCTTGCCCACCATCTTGGTCAGGGCCTCGGTGTCGCCCGTGCCCCAGCCCTGGATGGCCAGCACCCGGTCCACGGTCTTGAACTTCTTGTAGAGGTTCAGGGCCTCCGGGATCTTGTAGGCGTAGTCGGACCGCAGGAGCTTCACCTTCTTGCCGTTCACGCCGCCGTGGGCGTTGAGCCAGTCGGCGTAGGCCTGCACGCCGTCGGCGTAGGGCTTGCCCACCGCCGAGGTGGGACCCGTGAGGTCGGCGATGTGGCCGATCACGATCTCGTCCGCGGCCGGGGCGCTGGCGGCGAGCCCGAGGGCCGCCACCACCGAAAGGGCTTGGATCCAGCGCTTCATGTTCGTTCCTCCTCTTCCCTAGGGTTGGCGCTTGCGCCTGAAATCCTCGAACCGAAACCGAAAATCCTCCCTCCACGTGTGCTTCGACGCGTTGGGTTCCCTCGCTCCCGGTTCACCTCCTTTCCCGATCAGTAGCTGAACGGATACAGCTTCCAGTAGGCCTTGATCAGCTTCCACCGATGGGCCAGCCCATCGGGCTCGAAGATGAGAAACAGGATCACGATGAGCCCGAAGATGCCCTCCTTCATGCTCATGATGAGATCCCCGGCGCCCGCCCACACGTTCGCCAGCACCGAGGTGCCGTAGCTCAGGAGGTTCGGCACCAGGGTCATGAAGATGGCGCCGTAGATCGACCCCAGCACGCTGCCCATGCCCCCGATGATGATCATGGCGAGGTAGTTGATGGACTCGTGGATCGTGAAGTGCTCGGGCGTGATGTACTGGGTGTAGGCGCCCCACAGGCTCCCGGCGATGCCCACGATGAACGAGCTCACCGCAAACGACAGGAGCCGGTACTTGAAGAGGTGAATCCCCATGATCTCGGCCGAGAGGTAGTGGTCGCGCACCGCCACGAACGCCCGGCCGTCCTTCGAGCGAAACAGGTTGGTCGTGTAGATCGTGGCCAACACGGCCACGGTGATGATGACGTAGTAGATGCGCTGATCGGTGTCGAACGTGAACTCCCCGATCTGGGGCGACGGGAACATGACGCCGTTGGACCCGCCCGTGATGCCCTCCAGGTGCAGGAACAGGTACTCCAGGATGAACTGGGCCGCAAGGGTGGCGATGGCGAGATAGAGCCCCTTCAGGCGCAGCGAGGGAATGCCGAACACCATCCCCACCCCGGCCGTGACGAGCCCGGCCATGGGCATGGCGACCCAAAACGGCCAGCCCCACTCGTTCATGAAAAACGCGCAGGAGAACGCCCCCACCCCGAGGAACGCCCCCTGCCCCAGGGAGATCTGGCCCGTGAACCCGGTGACGATGTTGATCCCCAGGGCGCCGATCACGGCGATCCCGATCATGTTCGTAAGGCTCACCACGTAGGTGGAGGCGATCAGCGGGAACACGTACAGGAACACCACGAACCCGTACACCCAGAACCGGATGAACCGGGTCTGGAGCACCCGCATGTCGTCCTTGTAGGTCTGCTTGAAATCCCCGCAGTGGTTGACGCTCATATCGGTAACCCGCTTTCTCCCAGAAGGGCGGCCCGCGCCGCCGTGAGACCCCTGTCCTTCGCCTCGGCGCCCCCTACACCCGCTCGATCTCCTCGGTGCCGAACAGTCCGTAGGGCTTGACCATCAGGATGATCACGAGGAACACGAACGGCGCCACCTCCTTGATGCCCTGGAGCCCGAACCACGTCTTCAGGAGCCCGTCCGAGAAGTTCTCGAGCACCCCGATGATGATGCCGCCCACGGCCGCCCCCAGGATCGAGTCGAGCCCGCCCAGGATCACGGCGGGGAACACCTTGAGCCCGAAGTGGCCCAGCGCGATGTTGATCCCGTTGATGTTGCCGATCAGGATGCCGCCGATCGAGGAGACCACGAGCGAGATGCACCAGGCCAGGGCGAAGATCCGCTTCACGCTGATGCCCATGGAAAGGGCCACCTGGTTCGAGAAGGCCGTGGCCCGCATGGCGATGCCCGCCTTCGTGTACTTGAAGAAGAGCCCGAAGAGCACCAGGAGCACGATCGAGAGCCCGAAGCTCCACAGGTACACCTGGCTGATGGGGATGCCGGCCACGTCGATCGGCACGTCGGGGAAGAGCGGCGGATCGTAGGTCTTGATCTGGGTGCCCCACACGGCGGTCACGATGGACCGCAGCACCGACGACAGGCCGATCGTCACCATGATGATCGAGATCACCGGCTCCCCGATCATCGGCCGCAGGATCAACCGCTCCACCAGGAGCGCCAGCACCACCGAGAACGCGAGCGTGATCACGAACGCCCAAAACCACGGCACGTGGTACTGCACCACCATCGAGAAGCAGAAGTACGCCCCCACCATGAGGAACTCGCCCTGGGCGAAGTTCACGACGCTGGTGGACTTGTAGATGATGGCAAACCCCAGGGCCACCAGGGCGTAGATGGAGCCCAGCACGAGCCCGCTGACGAGAAGCTGAACGTAGAATTCCATGACGCCTCCGAAACCGGTGTGTAAGGCCCCGCGCCCCTACTCCAGGGTGCGCACCGCCAGGGTCGTCTTGAGCTGGGAGGTCTTGCCGTCCTGGTACCGGATCACGGTGTCGATGTGGATCTGGTCCCGGCCGGCGTAGATGCCCTCGATGATCTCCGCGTATTTCTGGTCGATGAACCGGCGACGCACCTTCCGGGTGCGGGTGAGCTCGTCGTCGTCCGCGTCGAGCTCCTTGTAGAGGAGCACGAACTTGCGGATCCGCTGGTGCTCCGTGAGGGTCTCGTTGACCTTGCGGACCTCCTTTTCGATGAGGTCATAGACCTCGGGCTTGGAGGCCAGGTCGGTGTAGGTGGTGTAGTTGATGCGCCGGTCCTCGGCCCATTTGCCCACGATGCCGTAGTCGATGCAGATCATCGCGATGATGTAGTCGCGCTCGTGGCCGATGCACACGGCCTCCTTCACGAAGGGGCTGAACTTGAGCTTGTTCTCGATGAACTGGGGGCTGAACCGCTCGCCGCCCTTCAGGGTCATGATGTCCTTCATCCGGTCGATGATCACGAGGTGCCCGTCCTCGTCGAAGTACCCCGCGTCGCCGGAGTAGAGCCACCCGTCCACGATGGTCTCCCGGGTGGCCTCCTCGTTCTTGTAGTACCCCATGAAGAGCGCCGGGCTCCGGGAGATCACCTCGCCCACCCCCTTGGGGTCGGGGTTCGCGATCTGGATCTCGGTTTCCGGGATGGGTTTGCCCACCGTGTCGAACTTGATGTCGCCGTCCCGGTGGATGCAGGAGATCCCGGAGATCTCGGTCTGGCCGTAGATCTGCTTGAGGTTCACCCCGAGGGCGTGGAAGAACCGGAAGGTGTCGGGCCCCAGGGCCGCGCCGCCGGTGGAGGCCGACCGGATGTAGGTGAACCCGAGCCGGTCCTTGAGGGCCCGGAACACCGTGAGGTACGCGAACGCGTACTGGATCTTCTGCCAGAGGGTGGGCTCCTTCTTCTGGAACTTGAGGTCGGCCCACATGTACCCGATGGGCAGGCACTTGTTGAACATGAACCGCTTGAACGGCGAGGCGTCCATGATCTTCACCTGGACCGTGGCGGCCAGGTTCTCCCACACCCGGGGCGGGCTGAAGATGACGTGGGGCCCGATCTCCCGGATGTTCTCGGTGGCGGTCTCGGGCTCCTCGGGGAAGTTCACGGTGAACCCAAAGAGCAGCGCGCTCGCCACGCACATCATCTGCTCCCCGATCCACGGGAGCGGCAGGAAGCTCACGAACTCGTCGGATTCGTACTTGGGGTCCACCTTCCCCAGGTTCGCGGCCATGCTGAGCATGTTCCGGTGGCTCAGCATGGCGAGCTTGGGGTTGCCGGTGGTGCCCGAGGTGGTGCAGATCTGGGCGCAGTCCTCGGGGTTGGTGGCGTCGACCATCTGGTCGAAGATGCCGGGGTTCTTCTTCTCGAACTCCCGGCCCCGCTCCTCCACCTCGGGGAAGTAGATGAGCCGGGGGTCGTCGTATTTCCGCATGCCCCGGGGGTCGGTGTAGATGATGTGCTCCACCGTGGGGATCTCGTCGCCCATGTCGAGCACCTTGTCCACCTGCTCCTGGTCCTCGGCCACCACGAACCGGGAGGCGGCGTGGTTGATGATGTAGGACACCTCCTTGAGGATGGAGTCCTGGTAGATCCCGATCCCGATGGCGCCGGCCGACTGGGCCGCGAGCTCGGCCCACAGCCACTCGGGCCGGTTGTCGCCGATGATCGAGATCGTGTCGCCCTTCTGGAGGCCCATCGAGACGAGCCCGAGGCAGAAGTACTTCACGTGCTCGTAGTAGTCCTTCCAGGTGTAGGGCTGCCAGATCCCGAACTCCTTCTCCCGCATGGCCACCCGGTCGTCGCCCCATTTGCGGGCGTTGTGGCGCAGGAGCTTCGGGAAGGTGTCGAGGGGAAGGTCGACCATGGGCTCTTTCTCCTCCAGGCGAATGCGGTCGACGGTCGCGGTTCCCGACGGCCTACCGGCCCAGGAACGTCTCGTCCTCGGCGCCCAGGTAGGCGCGGATCACGTCGGGGTTTTTCTGCACCTCCTCGGGGGTGCCCTCCCCGATCTTCTGGCCGAAGTCGAGCACGACGATCCGGTCGGAGATGTCCATCACGACGCCCATGTCGTGCTCCACCAGGATCACGGTGACGCCCCGCTCCTGGTTGATGTCGAGGATGTACCGGACCATGTCCTCGGTCTCCTCGAGGTTCATGCCGGCCATGGGCTCGTCGAGGAGGATCAGCTTGGGGTCGAGGGCGAGCGCCCGGGCGAGCTCCACCCGCTTCTGGAGCCCGTAGGCCAGGGTGCCCACGATCTTCTTGCGGATGTGCTCGATCTCGAGGAAGTCGATGATGTCCTCCACGAACTCCCGGTGCTCGATCTCCTCGCGCTGGCACGGGCCCAGGTAGATGCCCCCCTTGAGGAACCCGCTCTTCAGGTGGATGTGCCGGCCGATCAGGAGGTTGTCGAGCACGGTCATGCCCTTGAAGAGGGCGATGTTCTGGAAGGTGCGGGAGATCCCGATCTTGGCCCGGGTGGCCGGGGGCTGGTTCGTGATGTCCTGGCCCTCGAACGCGATGCGCCCCCGCTGGGGGTGGTACCGGCCGCTGATGCAGTTGAGCATGCTCGTCTTGCCGGCGCCGTTGGGGCCGATGATCGAGAAGATCTCGCCCTGGTACACCTTGAACCCCACCCCCATGAGGGCGTTCACTCCGCCGAAGCTCAGATGGATGTCCTCCACCTCGAGCTGAACAGGCCGTTCGCCCATGGCTCCTCCTTATCCACCACATGGTCGGTTTTCGGGCCCGGCGTGTATAACATCGTTCGGTTTTGTGAGTCAAACGGAAAACGCACCTAACGTCAAGTGCTCACCCGTCCGCGCCCCGTGCCCCCGGGCCGGGCCCGACGGATTTCCCTAGCCCCAATTGGCGTTTGCACCCTCCCCGGCCGAACCAAGCCCCTGCGACGGCCCCCGGGGGCCCCTGTCCCCTCCCGAAACCCGGCCGCGGCCCCAACGGCTCCCAACCCCGGGTCGGTTCGGAAACGATGTTGACCCAGGCCGAACGATCTGGGTATACAACGGTGCCCATGGACCGGGCGTTGGGGAACTTTCTCAGTTTACGTGAACTGGCAACCACGGGGCCGGGCACCGTGACCCTGGTGGACGTCTCGGCGCGGGACGGGCTGCAGTCGCTCTCCGCGCGGCTTTCCCCGGCGGCCCGCGCCGCGTGGATCAAACGGGTGCTGGACGCCGGCGTGCCCGAGGCGGAGGCCGGCAGCTTCGTCCATCCCCGCCTCGTGCCCCAGATGGCCTCCACCGAGGAGGTGCTGGCCGAGCTGCGCGGGTTCGAACCCCGCCTGTGGGTGCTGGTGCCCAACGCCAAGGGGCTCGAACGGGCGGTGGCGGCCGGCGCGCAAAACGTGATGTTCCTGGCGTCGGCCACCGAGGCCCACAGCCGCGCGAACCTGGGCCGGTCGGTGGCCGAGGTCCTCCGGGACCTCGCACCCATGGCCGAAACGGCCCGCGCCCGCGCACTGCGCGTGCGGCTCGCCGTTTCGATGGCGTGGCACGACCCCGTCGAGGGCCCCGTGCCCGAATCCCGCGTGGTGGACCTGTGCGCCCGGGCGCGGGACCTGGGCATCCGCGAGATCACCCTGTGCGACACCCAGGGGGGCGCCTCCCCCCTGGCGGTGGCGGAGCGCGTGGGGGCGGTAGCCCGGGTGGTGCCCCTCGAGGCCCTGGGGGTCCACCTCCACGACCCGTTCGGAACGGCCGGGGCCGCGGCCTGGGCGGCCTGGCTGTGCGGGGTGCGGCGGTTCGACGGATCCGTGGGCGGACTGGGGGGCTGCCCGGTGCTGGAAACGCCCGAGGGGAACCAGGATCTCTTGGAACTGGAGGCCCTGTTTCGCGGCCTGGGGGTCGAGACCGGCGTGGACCGGGAAAGGCTCCAAGCCGCGGCCCGGTTCCACCGGGACCTCCTGGCCCGGGCGGAACCGTTGGAACGTTAGGACGTT
>CAZUYO010000036.1:0-7183 GCA_964624725.1 uncultured Thermodesulfobacteriota bacterium | reverse complement strand
TTGGCTTTCCAGCCTTCTCGCCTCCCAGCTTCCAAGCTTTCCAGCCTTATCCCGAGGAGGATCCCATGAGCGAACCCACGGTGCTGGTCGAACGAGAAGACGGGCTGTGCCTCATCACCCTGAACCGCCCCCAGGTCATGAACTCGATCTCGTTCCAGATGCTCCTCGATCTCAACCGGGTGCTGGACGAGGTGCGGTTCGACACCTCGGTGCGGTGCGTGGTGATCACGGGCGCCGGGGACCGGGCGTTCTGCGCGGGCGCGGACCTCAAGGAACGGGCGGGCATGACCGAGGACCAGGTCCGCCGGTACATCCACACCATCCGCAACACCTTCACCGAGGTGGAGAACCTGCCCATGCCGGTGATCGCGGCGGTGAACGGGGTGGCCCTGGGGGGCGGCACGGAGCTCGCCCTGGCGTCGGACCTGCGGATCGCGAGCGAGAACGCCACCCTGGGGCTCACCGAGACGAGCCTCGCCATCATCCCGGGAGCCGGCGGCACCCAGCGGCTCCCCCGGATCGTGGGCAAGGCCAAAGCCAAGGAGCTCATCTTCACGGCCAAGCGCATCTCGGCGGCCGAGGCCCTGGAGATCGGGCTCGTGAACCGGGTGGTGCCCCTGGCCGGGCTGCTCGACGCGGCCCGGGAGCTCGCGGCGGCCATCGCCAAGAACGGCCCCCTGGCCGTGCGCGCCGCCAAGCGCGCCATCGACCGGGGCATGGAGATGGACCTGGCCGACGCGCTCGTGTTCGAGAGCACCTGCTACGAGACGCTCATCCCCACCGAGGACCGCCTGGAGGGCCTCAGGGCGTTCCGCGAAAAGCGAAAGCCGGAATATCAGGGGCGTTAGGACGTTCGGACGTTAGGACGCTCGGACGTCGGGACGTTGGGAGGCCGCCCAGCCGCCCAGCCGCCCAGCCGCCTGGCCGCCTGGCCGCCTGGCCGCCTAGCCGAAAAAGGAGGACAACCATGTGCGACACGATGCGCCTGCACCGGATGGACCTGCCCGAGGAGGTGATCATCGGGGAGTGCTGGGCCCGGGACGGGCTCCAGAACGAGCCGCTGATCGTGCCCACCCGCAAGAAGGTCGAGATGATCGCCGGCATGGTGGAGGCCGGGTTCAAGAAGATCGAGGCCACGAGCTTCGCCCATCCCAAATACCTCCAGCAGTTCGCCGACGCCGAGGAGGTGCTCCGGCAGATCCCCCGCAAGGAGGGCGTGGACTACCGGGCCATCTGCACCACGATGAAGGCGGTGGAGCGGGCCGTGAAGTCCAAGGAGGAGGGCTACGGCGTGGACGAGATCGCCATGGTGATCTCGGCGAGCGAGGCCCACAACCTGGCCAACGTGAACATGACCCACGACGAGAACAAGAAACTGCTCGAGGAGATGACCCGCCGGGCCATCGACACCGGCCATACCGTGTTCGGGTGGGTGCTCACGAGCTTCGGCTGCCCGATCAACGGGGACGTGCCCCTGGACCACGTGGCCAAGATGGGCAAGTGGTGGAAGGACATCGGGGCCACCTTCATCGGGTTCGGCGACACCACGGGGGTGGCCAACCCCCGGCAGGTGAGCGAGTTCTACGAGTACATGCTGGCCGAGGGGTTCACCACCGACGAGGTGGTCGTGCACTTCCACGACACCCGGGGCTGGGGGGTGGCCTGCTCGCTGGTGGCGCTCACGTTCGGGTTCCGCTACTTCGACACCTCCCTCGGGGCCATCGGCGGGCAACCCAAAACCGGGGCCGCCGAGTACCACCGGGGCTTCGCGGGGAACACCTGCACCGAGGATCTGGTGGGCATGTTCGAGGAGATGGGGGTCCGGACCGGCCTCGACATGGACAAACTCCTGGACCTCGGTCGCAAGGCCGAGCAGATCCTGAACCGGCCGCTTCGGAGCAACTTCCTGCGGGCCGGCCCGGTGCCCCACCAGGGCATCGTGTACGACAAGGAAAAGGGGATCGTCGCCGAGAAACGCTGATTCCCTGGCAAACCACCGGAACCCGACCGGGGGCGGCCGCGAGGCCCCCCCGGTTTTCCTTTGCCTTCACCGGGGCGTTTCCACTATCATCCGCCACCCCTTTACGGTTTTTGCCCGTTCGTGACGAAAGGAGGCATCGATGCGCAGGTCCTGGATCCAGACCACCGCCCTCTGCCTCGCCCTGGCGGCGCCCGCCTGGGCCGGCGACACAATCAAGATCGGGTTCAACATCCCGCTCACGGGCGACATCCCCAAGGTGGGCGAGTCGTCCAAGTACGCGGCCGAGATGCTCCGGGAGGATGTGAACGGCGCCGGCGGCCTCGAGGTGGGCGGCAAGAAGTACACCCTCGAGTTCGTGTACGAGGACAACGAGTCCAAGGCCGAGTCGGCCGTGACCGCGGCCCTGAAGCTCATCGAGCAGGACGAGGTGCTCGCCATCGTGGGCCCCAACTCCTCGAAGCAGGCCGTGCCCGCCGGCCAGGTGTGCGACGACAACGAGACCCCGATGATCTCCCCCTGGTCCACCAACCCCGACACCACGAAGGACCGGCCCTGGGTGTTCCGGGCGGCGTTCCTCGACCCGTTCCAGGGCCCGGTGGCCGTGGATTTCGCCACCAAGACCTTCGGGGCCAAGACCGCGGCCGTGATCTACGACCTTTCCAACGACTACTCCAAGGGCCTGGCCGAGATCTTCAAGGCCGACTTCGAGAAGAAGCACGGCGCCGGCACGGTGGTGGCCTTTGAGAGCCACGGCACCAAGGACCAGGACTTCAGCGCCCAGTTGACGAAGATCATCGCGGCGAAGCCCGACTTCATCTTCGTGCCCGACAACTACAACCAGGTGGCCCTCATCGTGAAGCAGGCCCACAACCTGGGCTGGACCGGCCCCTTCATGGGCTCGGACGCCTGGGGCTCGGCCGAGCTCATGGAGCTGTGCGGCGACGACTGCAAGGGCCACTACTTCTCCACCCACTACGCCGCGGCCGGGGCCACGGGCGCCACCAAGGAGTTCATCGAGCGCTACAAGGCCAAGTACGGCTACACCCCGGACGACGTGGCCGCGCTCACCTGGGACGCCACCCGGATCGTGCTCCAGGCCATCCAGGACACCGGCGGGCTCACGGGCGACCTGGAGAAGGACCGCAAGGCCATCCGGGATGCCATGGCCTCGATCAAGGAGTTCGACGGCATCACCGGGAAGATGCGGTTCGACGAACAGGGCGACCCGATCAAGTGCGCGGTGGTCGTGAAGATCAGCGACCAGGGCGAGTTCGTGTTCACCGAGTCGGTGTGCCCGTAGCCCCTACGACCGGAACCGACCGGGGGTGGCGGCGCGGGCCGCCGCCCCCGGTTCGTTTTTCCCGAGCGGAACGAGGTCGGCGTTGCTTTCCACCGTCATCCAGAACGTTCTGAACGCCCTTCAGTGGGGCAGCTTCTACGCCCTGATCGCCCTGGGCTACTCCCTGGTGTACGGCGTGCTCCTCCTGATCAACTTCGCCCACGGCGACGTGTTCATGGTGGGCGCGTACATCGGGTTTTTCGTGGCCACGTTCCTCCTGGGCCAGGCCGCGGGGCTTCCCGGCTGGGCCGTGCTGGCCCTCACGATCCCGGTCACCATGGCCCTGACCTCGGTGGTGGGGGTGACCCTCGAGCGGGTCGCCTACCGGCCGCTTCGCCGGAAGGGCGCGAACCGGCTCTACGTGGTGATCACGGCCCTGATGGCGGGGCTCATCCTGGAGCACGGGAACCTGGCGCTCCTGGGGGCGAGCCGGAAGAAGTTTCCGGAACTCATCCCCGAGACCGTGTACACCCTGGGCGGGGTGAGCTTCACGAACCTCAAGGTCGCCGTGATCGTGGCCACGCTCCTCGTGTTCCTGCTCCTTCACTTCATCGTGACCCGCACCAAGATCGGCATGGCCATGCGGGCGATCTCCTACGACAAGTTCGCGGTGCCCCTCATGGGGATTCCCATCGACACCGTGATCGTGTTCACCTTCATCCTGGGTTCGTCCATGGCCGGGCTGGCCGGCGTGCTCTTCGCCATGTCGTACCCCGTGCTCGAGCCCTACATGGGCGCGCTCATCGGCTGGAAGGCGTTCATCGCGGCCGTGGTGGGCGGCATCGGCGACATCCGGGGGGCGTTCGTGGGCGGGTTCCTCTTGGGGGCGGTGGAGATTTTGGTGGTGGCGTTCTTCCCGAGCACGTTCCGGGACCTCATCGCGTTCACCGTGCTCCTGGTGATCCTGTCGTTCAAGCCCACCGGGCTGTTCGGGGTGGCGAAGACGACGAAGATTTAGCGGGCGGCTGGGCGGCGAGGCGGCTGGGCGGCCAGGGGGATCCGTCCCAACGTCCGCACGTCCTACCGTCCTAACGTCCCAACATCCCAACGACCAACGACAAACGAGCCGATGACCTCACAACCCTCCTCCATCGCGGTGCGGCCCGAAGGCGGGGCCGCCGAACCCACGGTGCTCCAGCGCTGGAGCGTGCCGGGCCTGACCCTCGCCGGGCTGGGCCTCATCCTCTGGATCGGCCAGGGCGGGCTCCTCGACAAGTACACCCAGACCGTTCTCATGTTCATGGCGGTCAACGTGATCGTGTCGGCGAGCCTCAACCTGGTGAACGGCTACATGGGGGAGTTCTCGTGCGGCCACGGCGGATTCATGGCCGTGGGGGCGTACGTGTCGTCGATCCTCGGGGTGCTCCTGTTCGCCAAGGACCGGGTGTTCGGCCCGCCGCTGCTGCCGCCCGAGTGGGCCCTGGTGGGGTTTCCGCTCCTGGTGCTCGCGGGAGGGCTCGCCGCGGCCCTGGCCGGGCTCCTGGTGGCGATCCCGTCGTTTCGGACCCGGGGCGACTACCTCGCCATCATCACGATCGCCGCCAACTACATCGTGATCAGCGTGATCGAGAACCTGGACGTGATCGGGGGCTCCCGCGGGTTCATGGGCATGAAGCGGGTGGTCAAAGCCATGGGCAAGGCCTGGGACCTGCCCTGGATGCTCCTGTGGTCGTTCGTCTTCGCGGTGTTCACGATCTGGATCCTGCGGCGGTTCGTGTACTCCACCTACGGCAAGGGGGTCATGGCCATCTGCCAGGACGAGGTGGCGGCCGAGATCATGAGCGTGGACACGAACCGCATGAAGATCGCCGCCTTCATGCTGAGCTCGGGGCTCGCCGGGGTGGCCGGGGCGCTGTTTGCCCACATCGTGGGGTACGTGAACCCGGGCTCCTTCGGGATCCTCAAGTCCACCGAGGCCCTCGTGATGGTGTACCTGGGAGGGATGGGAAGCCTCTCCGGGTCGGTGCTCTCGGCCGTTTTGTTCACCCTGCTCCTCGAGGCCCTGCGGCCGCTCCAGATCATCAAGTGGATCGTGGTGCCGCTCCTTCTGATCCTGCTCATGCAGTTCCGGCCCGAGGGGATCCTGGGCAACCGGGAGCTCGGCGACGTGTTCCCGGGGCTTCGGCGCTTCTACCGGTTCAAGTGAGGGGAGGAGCGCCATGGCCGTGCTGGAGATCCGCAACCTGACCCACTACTTCGGGGGCCTGTGCGCCCTGTCGGACCTCAACATCACCCTGGAGCCGGGAACGCTCACGGGGCTCATCGGCCCCAACGGCGCGGGCAAGACCACGGTGTTCAACCTGGTGAGCGGGTTTTACAAGCCGAGCCGGGGCGAGATCCGGTTCGAGGGCCGAAACATCGCGGGGCTCAAGCCCCACGAGGTCACGGCCCTGGGGGTGGCCCGCACGTTCCAGAACATCCGGCTGTGGAACGACCTTACTGTGCTCGACAACATCCGGATCGCCCAGCACCACCGCCTGGGGTACGGGTTCGCCGACGCCGTGTTCCGGACCCGGAGGTATCAGCGGCGGGAGGCCGAGATCGCCGCCTACGCCCGGGAGCTCCTGGAGGTCCTGGAGCTCGACCACGTGGCCGGGGAGCTCCCGAAGAACCTGCCCTACGGGCTCCAGCGCAAGGTGGAGCTCGCCCGGGCGCTCTCGGTGGAGCCCAAGCTCCTGCTGCTCGACGAGCCGGCCGCCGGCCTCAACACGGCCGACGTGGAGGAGCTCATTCGCCACATCCGGTGGATCCGGGAGCGGTTCGACGTGACCATCTGGATGATCGAGCACCACATGGACGTGGTGATGGAGCTGTGCTCCCACATCACCGTGATCGACTTCGGCGAGACGATCGCGTCGGGTACCCCCGACGAGATCCGATCGAACCCGGCCGTGATCCAGGCCTATCTGGGAGACGACGAGATCTAACCCGGCGACCCACCCGGAGCTCCCCCGGAACGGGCGGTCGGGACGGCCGGCCGAAGCTCGCGGCCGCGTTTTTCTGCCAAAGACCGGCCCTCCCGACCGCGCCCAAACCGAAAGACGGAACGAACCATGCTTCTCGAGATCGAAAACCTGGTCGTCCGGTACGGAAACATCGAGGCGCTCCACGGCATCAGCTTCACCGTGGACGAGGGGGAGGTGGTGACCCTGATCGGCGCCAACGGCGCCGGGAAGACCACCACCCTGTTGAGCGTGTGCCGCCTGCCCCCGCCCGAGGCCCCCCGGGTCGTGGAGGGCGACATCCGGTTCGCGGGCCAGAGCCTGCTGGGGGTGGAGCCCCACGACGTGGTGCGGCGGCTCAAGATGGCGCTCGTGCCGGAGGGCCGGCGGATCTTCGGGAACCTCACGGTGGAGGAGAACCTGGAGCTGGCCACCTACGCCCGGCGGGGCGACCCGGGGGTGGCCAAGGACCTCGACCACGTGTTCCAGCTCTTTCCCCGGCTCAAGGAGCGCCGCCGCCAGCGAAGCGAGTCCCTCTCGGGCGGCGAGCAGCAGATGCTCGCCGTGGGCCGGGCCCTCATGACCGGGTGCCGGGTGCTGCTCTTGGACGAGCCGTCCATGGGGCTCGCGCCCGTGCTCAAGTACGAGATGTTCCGGGCGCTGAAGCGGCTCAACCGCGAGGGGGTGACGATCCTCCTCGTGGAGCAGAACGCGGCCCTCGCCCTCAAGTTCGCCCACCGGGGCTACGTGCTCGACACCGGCCGCATCGTGGCCGAGGGGCCCACCGACCACCTCCTTTCCAACGACGAGGTCAAGCGGGCCTATCTGGGGGGCTGAGGGGAGCCCGCGGGACCGAACCGGCCCCGCCCGGCCGGCTCCAATGCCGTGCCACAAAACGTCGAACCATGCCAGCGGCGGGGC
>CAZUYO010000035.1:0-15805 GCA_964624725.1 uncultured Thermodesulfobacteriota bacterium | reverse complement strand
TGCGCGGCTTTTTGCGGGGGCCGCACCCGGCTCTCCGGGAGGCCCCTTGCCCCCGGAACTGGGGGCGATCGACGCCGTGTCAGTTGGAACCTTCGCTAGGCCGCGGGGCGGATCGTCGCGGGCCGGGCGAAGGGACCGGGGACCGCAAGGCCGGTGACCGACGACCGAGGTTTCTTAGAACGGCTCCAGGGTATCACGACGCATCCGGTGCGCAAACCGGAAAATCATTCCAACACGTCCAGCGCGCCCTGGGCGGCCCGCTGCTCGGCCTCCTTCTTGCTGCGGCCCCGGCCCCGGCCGAGCACCCGGTTGCCCAACCGGATCTCCACCTCGAAGGTCTTGTCGTGGTCGGGCCCCCATTCGCCCACCAGCCGGTAGGTCGGGGCCGTGCCGTACCGCCCCTGGCAGTGCTCCTGGAGCCTCGTCTTGAAATCGCGGTCCAACCCGCCGGGGCCCTCGGCCTCCAGGAGGGGCCGAAACACCGCGTCCACGAACTCCCGGGCCAGGTCGAACCCGCCGTCCAGATAGATCGCGGCCACCAGCGCCTCAAAGGCGCCCGATAGGATCGAGGGCTTCTCCCGGCCCCCGGTCTGCTCCTCCCCCTTCCCGAGCAGCAGGTACCGCCCCAGCCCGAAGGACCGGGCCACCTCGGCCAGGCTCGGCTCGCTCACCAAAAACGCCCGCACCTTCGACATCTTCCCCTCGGTGAGGGGGGGCCGGAGGTCATAGAGCAGGTGGGAGACCACCAGATCCAGCACCGCGTCCCCGAGGAACTCCAACCGCTCGTTGTCGCGGATGCCGCTGCCCCGTTCGTTCGCGTATGACTTGTGGGTGAGGGCCTGATCCAGGAGGTCCGGGGTCTCGAACAGGTACCCCAGGGCTTCCTCCAGGTCCCGCAGGTTCTCTCGGCGCTCCATGTCCATGGTCGGTGCTCCTCAGTTGGGCTCCACCCCGTCCGCAACCACGCGCCCCCACGCGACCGTCTTCCCGACCCCCTCGATGCGCACCAACACCTCTCCCCGGGGCGGCGTGCCCTTCCACTCCACCTCCACCGGCAGGTAGTTGCGGGTGCGCAGGCGAACCCGCCCCTCCGCCCCGGCCCGCTCGGCCAGGGCCGGCAGGACCCGCCCCACCTGGGAGGCCCAGAACGCCCTTCGCTTCCCCTCCCCCACGGCCCGCAGGGCGGCGGCCCGCCGCTTGATCTCGGCGGCCGGCACCCGTTCGGGCAGGTCCCAGGCCCGGGTGCCCCGGCGGGGGCTGAAGGGGAAGACGTGGAGGTAGGCCACGGGCAGGTCCTCCACCAGCCCGACGGTTTCCCGGAAGTCCTCCTCGGTCTCGCCGGGAAACCCCACGATGAGGTCCATGCCCACGCACAGGCCCGGGACCCGCTCGGCGGCCCGGGCGAGGCGCTCCCGCACGAGCCCCGCCCCGTAGGGCCGCCCCATCCGTCGGAGGATCCGGTCGGAGCCGGACTGGACCGGCACGTGAAGATGGGGGCACAGCACCCCCGACCCCGCCAGCCGCTCGAGGAGCCCCTCGGTGATCTCCCCGGGTTCCAGGCTGGAGAGCCGGATCCGCGGGATCCCCGCGGCCTCGGCCGCGTCCAGGAGGGCGTCGAAGGGTTGGGGCGGCTCAAGGTCCCGGCCCCACAACCCCAGATGGACACCGGTCAGCACCACCTCCCCATACCCCCCTTCCCGCAGGCGCGCAAGCCCGCCGCGAACCCGATCGAGCGGAAGGCTCCGGGAACGGCCCCGGGCATAGGGCACGATGCAGTAGGCGCAGAACGCGTTGCAGCCGTCCTGCACCTTGAGGTAGGCCCGGGCACGGCCCCGGAGCCCCCCGACGGCCGGGAACCGCTCGCCCCCCTCGTCCCCACACGGCTTCCGGATGCCGGTGGCGCCGTCCCGCAGGAGTTGGGGCACGGCGAACTTGCCGCCGGTGCCCACCACCAGGTCGGCCCCGGCCGCCAGGGCCTCTTCGGGGGAAACCTCCGCGTAGCAGCCCGTCACGACGATCCGGGCGCCGGGGTTTCGCTGGCGCGCCCGCCGCACCAGGGCCCGGGTGTCGCGGTCGGACCGGTGGGTCACGGTGCACGAGTTCACGATCACCACGTCGGCCGGCTCGCCGGGCGGCACCACCTCGTACCCGTTCCGGCGCAGGGCCTCCTCCAGGGCCTCGGACTCGAACCGGTTGACCTTGCAGCCCACCGTGGCCACGGAAACCCGCTGGCGTCCCTCACCCACGGTCGGCGGCCTCCCGGATCCATCCCCCTCCCAGGACCTCGTCGGCCCGGTAAAAGACGGCAAACTGCCCCGGGGCCACCCCGAACTGGGGGGTCGCAAACCGCACCCGGGCCCCCGCGCCCCGCCTCCGGACCCGGCACGCGACCTCCGGCGCGGTGGATCGAATCTTGACAGAACACTCAAACTCTTGCGGCAAATCGTCCTCCAACCAAACGATTTTCTCAACATCCATCGCCCGGCACAGGAGGGCCTCCCGGGGCCCCACCACGATGCGGTTGTCCGGCCCGTCCCGTCGCAGGACGTAGAGCGGAACCGGGGCCGAGATCCCAAGCCCCCGGCGCTGCCCCACGGTGTAGGCCCTTTGGCCCCGGTGGGTGCCCAGAACCCGGCCCTCCCGGTCCACGATCTCGCCCCGGGGCGAAGGGCCGAGCCGGCGGTCCAGGAACCCCGCCACGTCCCCGTCGGGCACGAAGCACACGTCCTGGCTCTCGGCCTTTCGGGCCACCGGGAGGCCGAGCTCCCCGGCCCTGCGCCGGACCTCCTCCTTGGTCCATCCCCCCAAGGGGAACCGGATACCCGCCAGATCCTCGGGCCGCTCGGGCACCAGGAAGTAGCTTTGGTCCTTTTTGGGGTCGCGCCCCTTCCGGAGCCGAAACCCACCCCCGGGGCGCTCCTCCAGCCGCGCGTAATGCCCGGTGGCCACCCAGGCGCACCCCAGGAGCCGGGCCCGCTCCACCAGCCACCGGAACCGCACCCGTCGGTTGCACACCACGCAGGGGTTCGGGGTGAGCCCGGCCTCGTAGCCCCGGGCGAACGGCTCCACCACCTCCCGGTCGAACACCCCGTGGGCGTCCAGCACGAAAAACGGGATCCCCAGCCGGGCCGCCACCCGCCGGGCGTCCTCCACGTCGTCGGCCGAGCAGCACCGGGCCCGCTCCCACACCTTGAGGGTGAGGCCCACGACCTCGTGTCCCTGCTCTTGGAGAAGGGCGGCGGCGACGGACGAGTCCACCCCGCCGCTCATGGCCACGGCGACGCGCACGGCCCTATCCCCCTGCGGGGCGCCCCAGGCGGGCCCACACGGCGGCGAACGCCTCCAGGAACCGGTCCACGTCCTCCGGGCGGGTGCCCGGCCCCAGGCTCACCCGGATGGCCCCCTCCACCCGCCAGTCGGAGAGCCCCATGGCCCGCAACACGGGCGACGGCTCGGTGGCCCCCGAGGCGCAGGCCGACCCGGCCGACACCGCCACCCCCTCGAGATCCAGGGCCTGCACCAGGACCTCCCCGGCCACCCCCGGCACGCTCAGGTTCACCGTGTTGGGGAGCCGCCGGTCCGGCTCCTCCGGACCGTTTCGCGCGGCCAGGGGGCAAATCGCGCGCAGGCCGTTCCAGAGCCGCTCGGCGAGCCCCCACACCCACCGGGCGTCGGCCTCCCGGTCGCGAAGCGCCGCCTGGCAGGCGGCCCCCAGGGCCGCGACGCCCGGCACGTTCTCGGTGCCGGCCCGCCGGCCGCGTTCCTGGGGGCCCCCGCGCAGCAACGGCTCCACCGGGGTGCCGTTGCGGACGAACAGGGCCCCCACGCCCTTGGGGGCCCCCAGCTTGTGCCCGGAGAGGCTCGCCGTGGCGCAGCCCAACGCCCGCAGGTCGAGCGCGACCCGGCCCCAGGCCTGCACCGCGTCGCAGTGCCAGGGGGTGCCGCCCAGGGCGCCGGCGAAGGCCTCCACCGGCTGGAGCGCCCCGGTTTCGTGGTTCGCGGCCTGGAGCACCCCGAACCCCTCGCCCTGAAGGTCGGGGGGGATCTCGGCGACCCCTTCCGGTGTAACGGGAAGCCACCGGACCCGCCAGCCCGCCGCTTCCAGGTGGGAAAGCGGCGCGAGCACGCTCGGGTGCTCGATGGGCGCGGCCACGACCCGCCGGACCCCGGCGTGGGCCGCGAGGCTCGCGATGGCCAGGGCGTTGGCCTCGGTGCCCCCGCTCGTGAACACCACCTCCGCGGGGTCGCACCCGAGAAACGCCGCCACCGCGTCCCGGGCCCCGTCCACCACGGCCCGGGCCTCCCGGCCTTCGGTGTGGACGCTCGAGGGATTCCCGAACCGATCCAGGGCCTCGAGCAAGGCCTCCCGGGCCTCGGGCCGCAGCGGCGCCGAGGCGTTCCAGTCGAGATAGGCGCGGGGAAGGGATGTCATGGCGGCGGGCCGCGCAGACCGCGCTACTCGGGGTGGGGACGGCCGGGAGGGGGGCCTCCGGCCGCCGGGGCCCAGTGCTCGTCCCAGAACCGGGCGGCCCAGGGGGGCAGCACGACGAGGCGGCGATACCGGAACCCCGGCCGCTCCACCACCGCCACCCGGTCGCCGCCGTTGCGAACCCGGAACGTGACCCGGGTGCCCGGCCGTTGCGCCTCCGCCCGCAGGCTCGACAGGGTCCGGTACATGCGCCAGGCCCGGCGCAGGGCCGGATCCCGGAACCGGTCGAAACACCGGTTCCGGGTGAGACCGCCCCGGTGCAACTCGTGCAGGAGTTCCAGATGTCGATCGTCCATGGCCGGCGATCCTACCCGAGCGGCCGGGCGGCCTCAACCCGACTCACCGGAACTGGACCACGTCGGCCCCCATGAGGTCCCGCACCCGGGCCCTGAGGTCGCCCGAGGCCCGCACGGCGAACGTCTCGGGCAGTCGCACCAGGGCCTCGGCCTTCTCGGGCACGACGATCCGCAACACCGTGGGGGTGGCGCCGCGCATTTCCGGCGACGAGAGGATCCGTTTCAACGCCTCCAGGTCGTCGCGGCCGTGGAACGCCGCGTTCACCTGGATGTGGACCTCCCGGGTGAGCCGTTCGGGGGCCTCCTCCAGCGACAGCACCTCGTCGGCCAGGATCTTGACGTTTTCCTCGTTCTTCTCCAGGGTTCCCCGCACCACCAGCGGGATGTCCTCGGCCTGGATGAGTTCCTCGGCCCGGGCGAACACCTCGGAAAACGCCACCACCTCCACCGCGCCGGTCAGGTCCTCCAGGGTGAAGAACGCCATGCGCGACCCGTTTTTCGTCCGGATCACCCGGCGGGCCGCCACCATGCCGCCCACGGTGACCTGGGCCTTGTCGGCCCGCTCGGCGAGCTCGCCGATGGGCGTGTCGGTGGCCGACCGCAGGAGATCCTCCCACTCGGCCAGGGGGTGCCCGCTCAGGTACATGCCCAGCACCTCCTTTTCGGCCCGGAGGTCCTCGGCGGCGCCCAGGGGCGGCACGTCGGGGAGCTCGTCGGCCACGGCCGAGGCGCCGGTGTCGGGCGCGGCCGCGGCGAGCGCCTCGAACAGGTTCGTCTGGCCCCGGGCCCGGTCCTTCTGGAGCGCGGAGGCCTCCTCCATGCACCGGTCGAGGTAGGCCAGGTACTGGGCCCGGGTGCCCCCCAGGGAGTCGAAGGCGCCACACCGGATCAGGCTCTCGATCACCTTCCGGTTCACCTTCTGCAGGTCCACCCGGCGGCAGAAGTCCCTGAGGCCCCGGAACGGGCCGTCCTCGCGACGCACCGCCAGCACGTTCTCGATGGCCGCCTCCCCCACGTTCTTCACGGCGGCGAGCCCGAACCGGATCGCGTCGCCCACCACCGTGAAATGAAGATCCGACTCGTTCACGTCGGGCGGCAGCACCCGGATGCCCATCTCGCGGCACTCGGCGATGTCCTTGACCACCTTGTCGGTGTTGGCCCGGTCGTTGGTAAGGAGCGCGGCCATGAACGCCACCGGGTGGTGGGCCTTGAGATAGGCGGTCTGGTAGGCCACCAGGGCGTAGGCCGCCGAGTGGCTCTTGTTGAAGCCGTACTCGGCGAACTTGGCCATGAGGTCGAAGATCTTCTCGGCCTTTTTGGGGTCGATCCCCTTCTTGCGGGCGCCCCCCAGGAACCGGTCCTTCTGCTTGGCCATCTCCTCGGGGATCTTCTTCCCCATGGCCCGCCGCAGGAGGTCGGCCTCGCCCAGGGTGTAGTCGGCCAGCACCTGGGCGATCTGCATCACCTGCTCCTGGTACACGATGACGCCGTAGGTGTCCTTGAGGATCGGCTCGAGCTCCGGCAGCTCGTACTCGATGGGGATCTGGCCGTGTTTGCGACGGATGAAGTCCTCGACCATGCCCGAGCCCAGGGGCCCCGGCCGGTACAGGGCCACGAGCGCGATGATGTCCTCGAAGGTGCTCGGCCGGAGCTTCACCATGAGCTCCTTCATGCCCGAGCTTTCGAGCTGGAACACCCCGGTGGTCTCGCCCCGGCACAGGAGCTCGTAGGTCTTGGGGTCGTCCAGCGGGATCGCGTCGATATCGAGCTTCTCCCCCTCGGGACGGCCCTCGTTCACGATCCGCACGGCGTCGGTGATCACCGTAAGGGTCTTCAGGCCCAGGAAGTCGAACTTCACGAGCCCGATCGCCTCGACGCTCTTCATGGCGAACTGGGTCACGAGTTCGCCGTTTTGGCCCCGGTAGAGCGGCAGGTAGTCCACGAGGGGGCGGTTGCCGATCACCACGCCCGCCGCGTGGGTGGAGGCGTGGCGGTTGAGGCCCTCGAGCTTGAGCGCGTGGGTCACCAGCTCCCGGATCCGCGGGTCGGCCTCCATGGCCTCCCGCAGACGCGGCTCCTCCTCGAGCGCCTCCTTGAGCGTGATCCCGAGCCGGGCCGGCACGAGTTTCGCGATCCGGTCCACCTCCCCGTACGGGAGCCCCATCACCCGTCCCACGTCCCGGATCACCGCACGGGCCAGCATCTTCCCGAAGGTGGTGATCTGGGCCACCTTGTCGGCCCCGTACTTCTCGGTGACGTACCGGATCACCTTGTCGCGGTTCTCGAAGCAGAAATCCACGTCGATATCGGGCATGCTCACCCGTTCGGGGTTCAGGAACCGCTCGAACAAAAGCCCGTAGGGAATGGGATCGAGGTTCGTGATCCGCAGCGCGTAGGCCACCAGGCTCCCCGCGGCCGAGCCCCGGCCCGGCCCCACGGGCACCCCGTTTCGCTTCGCCCAGTTGATGAAGTCCTGCACGATCAGGAAATACCCCGGGAACCCCATCTGCCGGATCGTGGCGAGCTCGGTTTCGAGCCGCTCGAAGTAGCGCTTCCGGACCTCGGCCTCCTCCTCCGCGCTCGCGTAGGTGCGAGCCCGGAGCCGCTCCTCCAGCCCCTCGCGGGCCATCCGGTCGAGGCAGTCGGCCAGGGAGTCTCCCTCGGGCACCTGGTACTCCGGGAAGTGGTAGGTCTTGAGGTCGAGTTCCACGTTGCACCGCTCGGCGATCTCCACGGTGTTCGTGACCGCCTCGGGGCAGTAGGCGAACTCCCGGGCCATCTCCTCGGGGCTCTTCACGTAGAAGGCGTCCGTGGACATCTTCATGCGCTTTTCGTCCCCGAGGGTCTTGCCGGTCTGGATGCACACCAGCACCTCGTGGCTCGCCGCGTCCTCCCGCTCCAGGTAGTGGCAGTCGTTCGTGGCCACCACCGGCACCCCCAGGCTCCGGCCCATCTCGATCAGGACCTCGTTCACCTGTCGCTGCTCGGGGATGCCGTTTTCCATGAGCTCGAAGTAGTAGTTCCCCTCCCCCAGGATCGACAGGTACTCCTCGGCGAGCCGCCGGGCCCCGTCCAGGTCGCCCCGGAGCACCGCCCGGGGCACCTCGCCCTTGAGGCAGGCGGACAGCCCGATCAGGCCCCCCGAGAACTCCCGCAGGATCTCCTTGTCGATCCGGGGCTTGTAGTAGAACCCCTCGGTGTACCCGGCGGTCACGAGCCGGCAGAGGTTCCGGTAGCCCTCGAGGTTCCGGGCCAGGAGGATCAGGTGGTAGTTCGTCTCGCCGTGGGCGTTGGGTTTCCGGTCGAACCGGCTCCCGGGGGCCACGTAGACCTCGCAGCCGAACACCGGCTTCACCCCGGCCTTGAGCGCGGCCTTGTAGAACTCCACCGTGCCGTACATGGCCCCGTGGTCGGTCACGGCCACGGCCGGGAGCCGGTGTTCCTTCGCGCGGGAGAGGAGATCCCCGAGCCGGATGGCGCCGTCGAGGAGGCTGTACTCGGTGTGGACGTGCAGATGGACGAAGTTCGCGTGGGACATGGGGTTCTCGGCGTTAAGGCTAGAAGGCTGGGAGGCTAGGGAGCTGGAAAGCCGGAAAGCGTGCCGGCGCTGTTTTCGTCGGGGGCGGTTGCCGCCGGCCGCAGACTGAAGACCGATGACCGAAGACCGCCCCTACTCCACATTCTGAACCTGCTCGCGGATCTTTTCGAGTTCGGCTTTGATCTCCACCACCAGGCGGCCCACCTCGGCGTCGGAGGCCTTGGACCCGATGGTGTTGGTCTCCCGGTTCATCTCCTGAAGAACGAACTCGAGCTTTCTGCCTACAACCCCTCCCGCATCCAAAAGTTTTCTGAAACCATTGATGTGGCTTCGAAGCCGGACCAACTCCTCCGACACGTCGCACCGGTCCGCCAGGATCGCCACCTCCATGGCGAGCCGCGCCTCCAGGTCGGCCTCCGGGACCTCCCGGGCCAACTCCTCGACCCGCCGGCGCAGCCGCTCCCGGTACGACTCCACCACCCGGCCCCGCAGGGCGTCGATCTCGCCGACCCGGGCCTCGATCGCCGACACCCGCTCGGCCATGTCCCGGGCCAGGTCCTCCCCCTCCCGACGGCGGAACGCCTCCAGGTCCTGGAGGGCGCGGTCCAGGACGGCGCAGACGGCCTCCCACAGGGCCTCGGCGTCGGCCGCCAGGGTGGCCGGCTCGGTCACGGCCGGGAACGCGAGGAGATGCTCCAGGCGCACCTCGGCCTCGATGCCGGCCTCCCGGGCCACCTCGCGCAGGAGCTCCGCCGCCCGCTTGGCGGCCTCCCGGTTCACGACCACGGCCGGAGCCTCCGCTCCCCCCGCGTCCCACCCGGCGAACAGGTTCACCTGCCCCCGCTGCAGGGTTTCCTTGACGCGGGCCAAGATCCGGTGTTCGAACCGCTGGAGGTCCCCCGGCAACCTGGCGTTGAAGTTCAGGAACCGATGGTTCACCGTCTTGATCTCCACGGTGAGCCAGCGGCCCAACACCTCGGCCTCGGCCCGGCCGTACCCGGTCATGCTGCGGATCATGTGGGTGTCCCTTCCGAAGGCGGTCCGGGAGCCTTCCGCCAGCGGCGGTAGGCCTCCCGAACCCGGTTGAAGAACGCGATGGTCTCGGGCTTGCGGTAATCGGGGTAGGTCCACTCCAGGGGCTGGAACGAGCCCCGCTCGAACCGGTATTCCACCTCGGCGTAGATGCCCCGGCCCAGGTACACCCGGTGGGCCGCCGGCTTCCCCGTGGCGAGCACCAGGTTCGTAAGCCCCAGGAGCCCGGGGTCCAGGTTGGCCCGCCGACGGCCGGAGCGGTCGGCCCATTCGGCCTCCAGGCGGTTTGTGCGCTCCTTGATCTCGGCGAGCGCCGCCGGGTCCACCGGGTCGCCCAGCCAGAGGTAGCACCGCCGGATGCCGGGCCCCATCTCCCGGTCGTAGTAGCGCGTGCTCGTGAAGGGTTCCCAGGCCGTCGCGTCCCGGACCGGTCCGAAGCCCTCCTGGACGCCGCCCAGGACCGCCCCCGGGTCCTCCCCCGCGGCCAGGAGGATCCCCATCACCAGAAACGCGGGCGGCGGCGGGGAGGGGCGGCTCATGGCGGAGCCTCCCCGCGGGCGCGGGCGTACGCGCGCGCCGCGGCGGCGCGAACCTCCGGACGGGCCGGAAGTCCCTCCAAAAACCGGGCCAGATCCCGGTCGTCGCGCCCCCAGCCCCACGCCCTGCGCAGACGCTCCACGCGCAGGACCACCGGGCTCCCGCCGCGGCATCGGGCCCGGACGGCGAGGTCGGTGCACGGATCGCCGCAGACGAACCCGGCCTCGTGAACCCGCGCCAGCAAGGTCGCCAGGGCGGCGGCGACCCCGAGCGGGTCGGCGGCTTCGGCCATGGAATCCGGCCATGCCACGAGGTCGTCGCACCACTCCGACACGTAAACCAGGGTCCCCCCCGGACCCCAAAACAGGCCGAGCGGAGCCGGCATGGGGATCCCCTGGTGGTGTAGCCGGATGGCCCTGCGGAACGCCCGGCGACATCGCCCCGCCCCCCGGTCGCGCCGCAGCGCGAACAGGCTCCCCCGCGGGGTCTCCACCCGGTACCGTCCCGTTCCTTCGCCCAGGGGTTGCCATTCCCCCCGGTCGAGCAGCGACCGGAGCCCCGGAGCGGTCCCCCGGGCCGCCCGCCATCTCCCCTTCGCCCAGGGATCACCCCGTGCCGCCAAGGGCCTCCTCGATCTCCCCGGGGCTCACCGTGGCCGTTCCGAGCTTCCCCACCACGATGCCGGCCGCCACGTTGGCGAGCGCCGCCGCCTCCACCACGTCGGCGCCGGCCGCCTTCGCCAGGGTGAACACCCCGATGGCCGTGTCCCCGGCCCCGGTCACATCGAACACGTCCCGGGCCCGGGTGGGAAGGTGGGTCACCCGCCCCGGTTCCACCACGGTCATCCCCCGCTCCCCGCGGGTCACCACCACCGCCCGGAGCCCGAGGCGCTCCAGGAGCGCCCGGCCGGCCGCTTCGGCCTCCCCGTCGTCATGCGCCGGCCGCCCGGCCATGGCCTCGGTCTCTTTGGTGTTCGGCGTCATGGCGTGGGCCCCCGCGTAGGCCGGGGCGTTCACCGGCTTGGGGTCCACCGACACCCAGGCCCCGGTCCGGTCGGCCCACCGGAGGAGCCGTTCCACCAACTCCCGGTCCACCACCCCCTTGCCGTAGTCCGACACCACGATCCCGTCCCAGCGGGGCGCCAACTCGTCCACCCGCGCCTCCAGCGCGGAGCGCGCGCCCTCGGGAAGCGGCCCCCGCCGCTCCCGGTCGAACCGGACCACCTGCTGGTGGCGGGCGATGATCCGGGTCTTGACCGGGGTGGGCCGATCGGGCGCTTCCACCAGGCCCTCGGCCGACAGGCCGTTGGCACCCAGTTCGGCCGCGAGTTCCTCGGCGGCGCCATCGGGGCCCACCACCCCCACGAGATCCACGGCGGCCCCCAGGGCCCGCAGGTTGTGGGCCACGTTGGCCGCGCCGCCCAGCCGCACCACCTCCCGCTCCACCTCCACCACGGGCACGGGGGCCTCGGGGGAGATCCGGTCCACGTCGCCGTACACGAACCGGTCGAGCATGAGGTCGCCCACCACGCCGATGCGGAGTTGCCGGCCGGCCAACCGTTCCCACGCCGCCCGGGCCAGACCGTCAAACCAGGGGATCGTGCCCATCCGAACACCGCTCCGGGAAAAGAAACGCGAGGTGGCGCCGCGCGCACCCCTCGGTCGTGAACCGTTCGAGCACCCTCCGCCGGGCCGCCTCGCCCCATGCCCGGGCCTCCCCGGGCCGGGCGGCCAAGTATACGATCCGGTCGGCCAGGGCGGAAGCGCTTCCCGGGGGCACCAGGGCCCCGGTCTCCCCCTCGGCCACGAGGTCCGGGAGCACCCCCACCCGGGTGGCCACGAGCGGCACCCCGCTCGCCATCCACTCGAGCCCCACCCGGCAGTTGGCCTCGCTCCCGGTGCTCGCCACCACCCCCAGGTCGAACGCCCGCAGCACGGCCGGAAGGTCGGGCCGGTGGCCCAGAAATCCCACCCGGCCCCGCAAGACCGGGTCAGCCTCCACCCGTCGGCGCAGCTCCTCGAGCCGCGGGGTTTCCTCCTTGGCCAGGATCACGAACCGCGCCCCGGAAACCCGCGACAGAGCCATGCGGGCGGCGGCCAGGAACTGGTCGTGCCCTTTGACCTCGCCCAGGCGCCCGAGAATCCCCACGAGGAACGCGCCGGGCGGAAACCCCAATGAGCCGCGCACGTCGTCCGTGGGGCCTTCGGGGCGAAACACCTCGGGATCCACGCCCCCGTGGATGGTGACGATGCGCGCCCCGGGTCCCAGCCGTTCCCGTAGGGACCGTTCGATCGCCGTGTTGGAGGCAACCGTGCCGTAGAGAACCCTCCGGTAGAGGTACCGGTTCAGGGGGTCGGCCCGAACCGGCCGCATGTCCCCCCGGACCCGAACCGCCCGCACCCCTTCCCGCCGGCAGGCCCAGGCGATGAGGGGCAGGGCCTCGGGGCGGTGGACCTCGACGGCGTCGTAGCGCCGCGCCCGTAAAAGGCGCCGCAACCGCATCGCGGCCGGCACCGCCGCGACCGCCGCCAGGCCCTTGGCGTTAAACCCGGCCTCCTCGTGGACCCGGAGCCCGGCGTTCCGGGCCCGGCCGACGGCCGGGGAACCGGTGAGGCCGAGAAACTCCGCCTCCACCCCCAGTTTCTCCATGGCCGCGGCCAGGTCCACCGCGTACTGGGCCTCGGCGTTGAACCAGCGCACGTGGGCCAGATGGAGGATTTTCAGGGGACGGGACGGATGCGGTGTGGTCATCGCTCGAGCAGGATGCCCGAAGGGAAAACCTCGAACCCCGCCTGACGAAAATGCTGATCCAAGGCAGCCGCCTTCTCGATGCCAAGACGCCGCATCACGACAAACGACGTGCAGTCCGTAAAACTGTAGTCCTTGTCGGAGTGCTCCCGGAACAGGTCCCACGCCGCCTGAAAGTCGCGGGGTTCCACGGTGACAACGGTCGCCTCGCCGCCCCCGATCAGAGCCTCCCCAACGCGGACGGAGGCCCAATGCCCGGCGCGGACCCGGACCAAGGTCAGAAGCTCGTCAACGACGTAATCGGTAACGATCAGCCGACCCGTCCATGCCGATAGCAGATCCGCGACGGCGTCGTGGGCCCGGCTTTTCCGGTCGAAAAAGGCAAACCACGCGCTGGTGTCGACGAACAGATCCGGCATCACGGATCGCCGTACAGGACGCGGTCGTGCTCCTCCGGGGCCAGACCATCGGCAAACAGGCCGCGAACCTCCGAGAGGCTGGGGCGGCAGGGGCGTTCGCCCCCCGTTCTCCCCCAGGCGAGCCCCAGGTCCACGAACTCCCGGACCAACTGCCCGAGGCTTTTCCCTTCCCGCCTTGCCCGCTCCTTCAGGGCAAGGTATTGCCGGTCCTCCAACAAAACCTGCGTGCGGTGCATGACCCACCTCCCTCGGTCCGGCCGTCGATGTTACACATACATCATACGCCGGCGCCACTCCCCGTGCCAGCGCGGGTGGGCTGTCACCCCCGGGACGGGACCGGGCCCCTTCTCCCCTATCCGGCGTTCCTCCGGCCCGACAAAATGCCGTAGAGCGTCGCCCGCCAGGTTGACCGGTAGATCCACAGCCGGGACCGGAGCCACCAGGCCCCCTTGGGCCGCGGTTCGAACCGGTGCACCAGAAACCCGATCCTCCCCACCGGGTTGGGCTTGCGGTCCAGGGTATACACCCGCCGGATGCCCGCCTTGCGGGCGCACTTCAGGGTCACCTCGTCGTAGTGGCCCCAGGGGAGCGCCAGTTGGTCCCGCACGCCCCCGAGCCGCGACTCCAGTGCCTCCCGGGCGCGGACCAGGTCCTCCACCGTGCGCCGTTCCCGCTCCTCGTCCGTCTCCCAGGTCCCGCGCTCTCCCGTGAACTCCCGGTACCGATGGGCCTCCCGGCGTAGATCCTCGGCCACCCGCTTCGCTCCCCGTTCTTCAACGTACGCCTCGCCGCCGCGGTCTTCGAGCCACCCGGCTAGATGGTCCCGCAGCCCCGGATCGTCCCGGTAGAGCCGGCAGGCCAGGGCCGATCTTCTGGGGTAGAGGGGGATCCCGAGGCGCTCGTCCCCCCCGGTGCACTGGGGCAGCGCCCAGTGGGTCCGGCCGAACCGGCCCAGGTGAAACCCCACGATCTCGTCCGAGGCCCACCCCATGGCGTGGCCCCAGGAGTGGGACTGGACCTCCACGAGCCCGGTTCGCTCCAGGGCCTCCATCTCGGACCAGCGCAGAAAGGCCGGGTGGGTCCCGCCGGCCCGGGCCGCCTGGGCGTGGGCCTGGGTCGCCGATCCGCCCCAGGCGAGCTTCCCCCTGGGCCTCGGCGGCCCTTCCCCCGCCCGGGACGGAATCACAAACACCACGGCCCGAACACCGAAGCGTTCGAGAACCTCCAGCCCGTGGGTCCACAGGTCGGCAAACCCGTCGTCGAACGTAAGTGGCCTCGTAGGGCCAACACTGCCGCGAACACCTTTCAATGCCAACGAGTCTAAGTATCTTTCAACTATGGCCATGTCCCGTTCGAAACGATCCCAACCACGCCCCCGGCGCTCTGTGATCAGGGAATGATAAGTCAGGACAGGGAACGACTGCATGTTTCTTGTGTTCCTCTGTATACGCTTAACAGGACTTGTTGCAACATGTCAACACAAACTGGCACAGAAAAATTTTCCACAACGAATTGCCTACCCTGGAGGCCCATTGTCTTCCTTCTCGAGGCATTTTCCACAAGGATTCTTACGCTCGTCTCCCACTCTTCATCTGTCTCGGCCAGAAATCCGGTCACTCCATCTTGAATAATTTCAGCGTTCATTCCGATCGGTGAAGCTATAACCGGTATCCCCACACTCATATACTGTATTATCTTGAATCCGCATTTTCCTAGCGACCACTGGTCTGGCGTCAATGGCATCAACCCGATGTCAAAACTCTGTATATCTTTGACCTCCTCTTCTTCCCGCCATTCTTTAAAAACAACTTTAACACCATGCAAATAAAACGGCCTGTCTGCTACAACTTTCAATTCAATATCACACACCTTCGACACATTCATCAGAGCACGAGAAATCTGATCCAGATAGAACAAATTACTTTTTGTACCAATCCAGCCAACTACCACTTTTTCTCCTCTTTCCTCCTTCCCGCAAGGCACATACTTCTCCGTATCAATTGGAGTCGGAACAACAGAAACCCTAGAGTTGTGAGCTCTTGCCAAGCTTGCCAAAAAAGAATTACCGGCTACTACAACATCGGCGGCTCTACATGTAGCAATAAATCTACGCCTATTTCGTGCAGCCTTCTTTGCAGATCTTGGGCTCCTCGCTTTGATCGGATGTTCCGCTGTTACGTTGTCATCAAAGTCATAGATCAGAGGCTTCCGACACCACCTCAAACACATCAACTCTGGGATTGAAAACAATTTTTTCTGAATTACAATTACATCGCTTGCTAAGGCTGCCATAAAAAGCGAGCCTCTCTTAAAAAATGCATGAGGAATCGGGAGTACAGATACCTGATGCCCTGCCTCTTGTAGCGCGTTAACATACTGCAGAACTCTGAATCTAGTGCTGGGCGTTTTCTTTCTTCCTATCGTTAAAAACAGAATTTTCACAACTGACCCCCATGATTTATCGATTCAATATATATACCAAGCATGGCATCAACGTGGTTTTGTATAGAAAACCGTCTCGCGACTTCAGCACAAACTAGGGGATCGTTTCCCACCAGATCGGCAATATCTTTTGCCATCGCCTCCTTCTCTCGCACTGCCGTCACCCGTCCTCCACCTCCGTCGGTTTCCCGGATGACATCCGCCATTCCGTTCTCTGCAGTTGTCACCACGGGCGTTCCGCAGGCCAGCGCCTCGAGGCACACGTTCGCAAAGGGGTCGTACCGGGTGGGGTGGACGAGCACGT
>CAZUYO010000034.1:5728-15930 GCA_964624725.1 uncultured Thermodesulfobacteriota bacterium | reverse complement strand
CTGGGAGGGGCCGGCACCGACCCCGGCCCCTCCCCCTTTTTCGCTGGATTTTGCCGTCAAACATCGTTTATAATAAGTGAATATTCATTCACCCTCATGACGAAAGGAGCGTCGGATGAGGTGGAAAAACATCGTCCCGTTGGCCTTGATCTCTCTGATATCGGCTGTTCTGGTCTGGCCGGCGAAAGAGGCCTTTTCCGCCGGGTTCGCAATCTATGAGCAGAGCGTGAAAGGTCTCGGAAACGCCTTCGCCGGAGGCGCAGCGGCGGCGGAAGATCCCTCCACCATCTTCTTCAATCCCGCAGGCATGACGCTCCTCCCGGGCACCCAGGCGGTGGCGGGGGTCCATTTCATCCAGACCCATTTCGGGTTCGACAATCAGGGTTCCACCCATCAACTCACTGACATTACGGGGGAAGGTTTAACGGGCGACAACGGCGGGGACGCAGGGACCCTCGGGATCGTTCCCAACGCCTACTTCTCGCTCGCCACCGAAAGCGGGTGGGCCTTCGGGCTCGGGATCAACGCGCCGTTCGGCCTGGTGACCGACTGGGAGGACGGCTGGGTCGGCCGATACCATGCGTTGAAATCCGATGTGCTCACCGTGAACATCAATCCCTCGGTTGCATATCGGTTGAACGAACATCTGAGCTTCGGGGCCGGCGTGAGCGCCATGTACATGAGGGCCCACCTGAGCCAAGCGGTGGACTTCGGCACCATCCTCGCTGCCGCTGGCGGCACCCCCCAACGAGAAGACGGAAAGGCCACCCTCGAAGCCGACGACTGGGCCTTCGGGTTCAACCTGGGCGCCATCTGGGAGTTCACACCGAAAACGCGAATCGGTATCCACTACCGGTCAAGCGTAAAGCAGGAGCTCGAGGGGGACGCCGACTTTGACGTACCGGCCAAGGCGCAGGCTATTCTCGCGACCCTGGGTTCGGGCGCGTTCCAGGACACGGACGCGAGCGGGGTTATCACGCTCCCCGACACGTTTTCCGTGAGTCTCTACCACCGGTACGGGCCGAAGTTGGCCGTTATGGCGGACGCCACATGGACGGGATGGGCTAAGTTCGACGAACTCCGGATCGAGTTCGATAACCCGGAGCAGCCGGACTCGGTGACCACCGAGAACTGGAAGAACACCTGGCGGTTCGCCCTGGGGGCCACGTACAACCCCCTGCCGGAATGGGCCCTTCGCTTCGGCGTCGCGTATGACGAAACCCCCGTGCCCGACGCCAAACACCGCACTCCCCGCCTGCCCGACAACGACCGGTACTGGCTCTCGCTCGGCACAGGCTACCAGGTTTCGGATCGCTGCTCCTTCGACATCGGCTACACCCACCTTTTTGCCGGCACGGCGAAAATCGACAAGGACCCCGTGGGGGAGGACGCCACCCGGGGCGGACTGAAAGGCGACGTCGACGTGTCGGGCGACATCGTGAGCGTACAGGCGAATTTCCGTTGGTAGCAGGGACCTCGAACGGCCCCTGTCGGGATACGCGGTTTCTTTACGTTAGGAGGAAAACACCATGAAACGCGGACTGCGAAACGTCCTCGTCAATGGCTGCGCGCTGGCTCTTGCGCTATCCCTGGTGGCGTGCGGCGCCGGCAATGAGGACACGGAGACCCTTGGCGACAACCCCTATGTGACGGAAGAGGGGACCTCCACAACGTTCGCTCAGTTCGAGCCGGGCCTGGGGGTGATGCCGCTGCCCAACGATCTTGTCTGGCTCGCCGACGGGGACCCCGAGGTGGAACTGGCCTTGGACGAGGACGCCGACCCCGCTTTCAAGCAACTGGCCCAGGTGATCGAAGCACTGGGACTCCAGGGACTTTCACCGAACATGTTCCTAACGGTTCCGGTCACGGGAGAGGTCCAGGCGGACACGGTGACGCTCCTGGCCTTCCGGACAGACGATCCGCACTTTCTGGAGCTCCTGGGAGCCCTCGCTGGCAACGACTTGACCGGAGCGGGTGCCGCCTTGGCCCAAATGGAAATCCGCACCGAGCAAGACTTCTTCCCGGTGGCTGGCAACGGCGTGTTGAAACTCGTTCCCAAGACCCCACTCACCCCCGGGGCGGCTTACGCGGTTGCGTTGAAGCGAACCCTTTTGGACGCCAACGGCTCGCTCGTTGAATCGAGCCTTGCGATGAGCGCGCTGAAAAGCCAGACGCCGTTCGGTGACGATCACCCATACGCGCGCCTGGAAGCGATCCGGGCACGATTCAACGACCCCGACCCGGTCACGGGCGCCCCGGGGCTCCTGGACATCGTGGCGGCCGTGTCAGGCGCTAAGTTTGGCGCGGCATGGACCCGGGATGACATTCTCGTTGCTTGGGCCTTTCACACGGCGAAGGAGACTCTATCCCTTAACGTGACCAATGAAGATCCGACGGACGACACGCTTCAATACCCAAATGAAGACGAGAACCCGTTTTCCGACACGGTGAAGATGTTCCGGATGGCATCTGCCGACTGGAACACAAACAACGTCATGGTGAATTCACGTGTCTCGGCCGAAGACTATTGGAAAAGCCCACAGGTGGACGAAGATGGCAATCCACTCCCCTCCCTGGAAGACCTCAAGGTTCCGAGAGACGCATTGGGATTTGTGTGCAATGGGAGTTACGACTCCGTCGATTTGAACACTCTCAGTTTCACGGAGAAATTGCCTACTCCTGTCTACTTCGTCGTCGTAACCCCGGCCCCCGATAACTGCGGCCCCGGGCCTTACACGACGGTACTCTTCCAGCACGGCCTCGGCCGCAGCAAGGAGGACGCGTTCACCCTGGCCAACTCGCTCGCCAAGGCTTGCCTCGCCACCCTGGCCATCGACGCGCCGTTCCACGGCGGCCGGGCCGACGAGAACGTGGAGTTCTTCACGGCGAACCTACTCCAGGATCGGGCGAACATCTACCAGGCGGCGATCGACCTCTGGGAGGCGATGGATGTGATCGGGACGATCGACCTCGACGGCGACGAGGAGCCCGACCTCACGAACCCCCGGTTCGTGGCCCACTCCCTGGGCTCGATCATCGGGTCCACCTTCCTTGCGGGCGACACGCGGGCCGAGAAGGTCCTCCTTTCGAGCCCGTCCGCGGGGCTGGCCAATGTGCTCGATGAAACCGCGCTCCCCGACATCCAGGCCATCGTGGCGAGCCTCGGCTACACCAAGGGAACCACGGAGTACTACGTGTTCTTGAACGTTGTGCAGTGGCTCATGGACCCGGTGGACGGGGCCTACATGGGCGTGGGTGAGAACGATGCCAACGCGAAAGTCCAGGCGGTCATCGCCCACGGCGACCCGGTCATCACGAACACGGCGTCCTACGCGTTCGCCTCGGCGGTCGGGATCTTGAACCCGGTTCCCGTGACTCTCAACCTGGATTCCCCAACCACTCCGGGAACGGTCTCGGTCGAGCCGGGAGCGTACGAGTTCGGGGTGGACGGAGAAGGCGAATGGCTCGACGTGTCCCACAGCTTCCTCCTTAAGCCCGAAGACCGTGAAAAACCCGTGGAACTGAGCGCCTACGCCACCGCCCAGTCCCAGGCCGCGGCGTTCCTCGCGCCCTCGGCATCAGAGGAGTAGGACCCGAAACGGTGCGTGAATGAACCGCCCGCCCCGGACGCGCCGGGGCGGGCGGTTTTGTTTGGGGGGCGGCCGCGCCGTCGTCCGGGCGACCCTCACTCCCCCGATGCCAGGGCCTTGTCCAGGGGCGGCGGCCCGACCGGTTCCCCCGCACTCCCCCGGTGCCCGCGGGCCGGACG
Source organism: uncultured Thermodesulfobacteriota bacterium (assembly GCA_964624725.1). Lineage (GTDB taxonomy): Bacteria > Desulfobacterota > Deferrisomatia > Deferrisomatales > Deferrisomataceae > Deferrisoma. Next base: position 12,161 of record CAZUYO010000034.1, on the reverse strand, counting down.
GCCCAGCACGAAGCGGGCCACCCGGGCCGCGTCGTCCACCACCAGGTACAGGGCGGGCACGAGGAACAGGGTCACCGTGGTGGACACGGCCACCCCGAAGGCGAGGCTCACGGCCATGGGAATCAGGAACTGGGCCTGGACGCTTCGCTCGGCGATCATGGGCACCAGGCCGAAGAAGGTGGTGAGGGTGGTCAGGAGCACCGGCCGGAACCGGCGCACCCCGGCCTCCACGGCGGCCCGCACGGGCGGGGTTCCCGCGGCCCGGGCCCGGTTCGTGTAGTCGATGAGCACCAGGGCGTCGTTCACCACCACGCCGGCCGCGGCCACGATCCCGAACATCGACAGGAGCGTGAGCGGCATCCCCAGGAGCACGTGGCCCCACACCGCGCCCACGATGCCGAAGGGGATCGCGGTCATGACGATCAGGGGCTGGACGTAGGACCGGAACGGGATGGCGAGCAGGGTGTAGATGGCCAGGAGCGCCACGGCGAACCCCTTCCACAGGCTCCCCAGGGATTCCCGCCGGTCCTTCTCCTGCCCCTCGAAGCTGTAGGCAAGCCCCGGGTAGTCGGAAAGGACGCCCGGCAGGTGGCGGGCGGCGAGATCCGAGAGCACCTCCTGGGCGTTCGTCACGTCCTCGTCCACGTCGGCCAGCACGTTGATGACCCGCTTTCGCTCCTCGCGGCCGATGGTGGCGTAGCCCCGGGTCAGCACCACCTCGGCCACCTCGGAGAACGGCACGGCCGCCCCGCCGGGCGCCCGAACCCACATGGTCTCGATGTTCCCCAGGCTCCGGCGCTCGGCCTCGGGGTAGCGCACCATGACCTTGACCTCGTCCCGGCCCCGCTGGACCCGGAGGGCCTCCTCGCCCCTGAGGGCCGCCCGCACCTGCCGGGCGAGGTCGTTCAGGGTGAGCCCCAGGAGCCGGGCCTCGGGCTTCAAGCGAAGCCGCATCTCGAGCTTCCCCTCCTGGAACGAGTCGCGGATGTCGGTGACCCCCGGGTAGGTGGAAAGGGCGTCTTTGACCCGGGCGGCCGCGGCCTCCAGGGTGTCGAACCGGTCGGCCGAAAGGCGCACCACGATGGGTTCGCCCGAGGAGAAGAGGCTCGAGGCGAAGGTGAGGGATTCGGCGCCCGGGATGGCGCCGGTGAGTTCCCGCCACCGGGCCGCCACCTTGGCCGAGGGGGTGTCGCGCTCCTCCGAGGGCAGGAGCTGGAGCCGCACCGTGGCGAGGTGGGAACCGCTCGCCCCCCCGCCCTGGGGCCCCGCCCCGCCCCCGCTCTGGCCCACCAGGGTGTAGACGTGGGTCACCAGCGGCCGCCCGCCCTCGGTCATCTCGTCCCGGAGCCGGCGGGCCGCCTCCTCGATCCGGGCCACGGCGGCCGCGGTCTCGGCAAGCGAGGTGCCCTGGGGCATGACGAGGTTCGCGGTGACCCGGTCGGACTCGATCTTGGGGAAGAACACGAACTTGATCCGGCCGCCGGCGAACCACCCCAGGGTCACGAGGAACACCGCCGCGAAAAGCGCCACGCTGAGGTAGCGCCAGGCCACGGCGCGGCGCAAAACCCAGGCGTAGGGGCCGTTCACGAACGCGGAAAGCCCCCGGCCGAAGAGCCGCCGGAACCGCTCCAGGGGCCCGGCCTTCGCCCGGGGGGGCGGCACCGACGAGAGGTGGGCTGGCAGGATGAAAAGGGCCTCCAGGAGCGAGATGGAAAACGCCGCGATCACCACGAGGGGAATGACCCGCATGAATTTGCCCATCGTGCCCTCGACGAAGAGAAGGGGCACGAAGGCGGCGATCGTCGTGAGCACCGAGAAGGTCACGGGCACGGCCATCTCCCGGGCCCCCCGCACGGCCGCCTCGGGGCCGGACTTCCCCTCCTCCAGGTGGTGGTACACCCCCTCCCCCACCACGATGGCGTCGTCCACCACGATCCCGAGCGCCAGGATGAACGCGAAGAGCGAGATCATGTTGATGGTGACGTCCAGGTGGGGCAGGAGCGCCAGGGCGCCCAGGAACGCGACCGGGATCCCCATGGTGACCCAGAAGGCGAGCCGGGGGGCGAGGAAGAGAAGGAGGCTGCCGAACACGAGAAGGAGCCCGAGCCGGGCATTTCGGAGAAGGAGGTCCCGCCGGGCCTTCAGGATGTCGGTGCGGTCGCGCCACACGGCCAGACTCACCCCGGCCGGCAGATCGGCCGCGTGCTCGGCCACGTAGCGCTTCACGGTCTCGGCCACGTCGATGGCGTCCTGCTCGCCGGTTCGGTAGATCTCGAGGAGGGCCGCGGGCTTTCCGTCGAACCGGGTGATCCGCTCGGCGTCCTCGTCGAACCCGTCGCGGATCCGGGCGATCTCCCCCAGGGTCACCCGGGTGCCGTCGGGCCGGGCGAGGACCACCACGTCCTCGAACTCCCGGCCCGTGTAGCGCTGGCCCTTGGTGCGGACCAGGATCTCGCCTCCCCGGGTCCGGAGCGTCCCGGCGGGGAGATCCAGGCTCGAGCGCCGCACGGCGTCGGCCACCTGGGAGAGCGTGATGCCGTAGCGGCGCAGGGTGGCCTCGGGCACCTCGACGGAGATCTCGTAGTCCCGGGTGCCGAGCACGTCCACCTGGGAGATGTTCGGCAGGGCCGTGAGATCGTCGCGCACCCGCTCGGCCAGGACCTTGAGGGTGCGCTCGGGCACCTCGCCGTAGATCACGAGATCCACCACCTGGCGCCGCCGGGTGACCTCGGTCACCACGGGCTCCTCGGCGTCGTCGGGGAAGGTGGTGATCCGGTCCACCTCGCTTTCCACGTCCCGGAGCACCCGGAAGCTGTCGGCCCCCCGCTCGAGTTCCAGGGTCACCGTGCCCACGCCCTCGGCGGCCCGGGAGGTGATGCTCTTCACCCCCTCCACCGAGGCCACCCGCTCCTCGATCCGGGTGCAGATGGCCTCCTCCACCTCCTCGGGGCTCGCCCCCGGGTAGGCCACCGTGATCGAGATGGCGTCGAGTTCGATGTCGGGGAACACCTCCTGCCGGATGGTGCCCAGGGTGAGGGCCCCGGCCGCGAGCACGAAGATCATGAGCAGGTTCGCGGCGACGTGGTTCTCCACGAACCAGGCGATGGGGCCGCGCTTGACGCCCGGGATCACGGCGCCGCCTCCGCCACCCGCACGGCCATGCCGTCGGTCGCGGCATCGACCCGGCTCACCACCACCCGGTCCCCGGCCTCGAGGCCCTCGGCCACGAGCACCCGGTCGGCCTCGACCCGGGCCACCTCCACCGCCCGGAACCGCAACCTCCCGTCCCCGTCCACGACCCACACCACCCCGCCCTCCCGCAGGGCCTCCCGGGGGAGGGGCACCACGCCCCGCAGGGGCTTGCCCTGGATCCGGGCGGTCACGAAGAGCCCCACCGGAAGCGGGGTCCGGCCGGGGCGGAAGGGGTCGGCCACCCGGGCCACGAGCCCCACGGTGCGCGAGGCCGCGTCCACCTCGGCCTCGGTGCGCACGATCCGGCCCTCCCACCGGCCGCGCCCGGCGCCGTAGGTCCCCTCCAGCACCACCCGGGGCCCGTTCCGGGGATCGGGACGGGCGAGCCAGCCCAGCTCCTCGGTGGCCACGGGGAGCACCACCTCCACGGCGTCGGTGGCGTAGAGCCGGGCCACGGCCCGACCGGCCGTCACGTACTGCCCCGGATCCACGCTCTCGGAGCGCACCCGGGCCGCGAACGGGGCCCGGATCACGGTGCGCTCCAGGGCGAGCCGCGCCGCCTCCACCCGGGCCCGGGCCGCCTCCAGGTCGGCCCGCGCCTGGCGGAGCTGGGGTTCGCGGAACAGGAGCCCCCCGTCCTCGGGCGGGGGCCGGTCGCCGTAGAGTTCCCGCCACTCCTCCCGGGCCGCGGCCGCCTCGGCCTCGGTGCGCTCGAGCTGCACCTTGGCCTGCTCCACCCCGGCCTCGGCCGTTCGGAGCTGGAGTTCGTAGTCCCGGGGGTCGATCCGCAGGAGCACCTCCCCCTCGGCCACGAACCCGCCCGTGACGAGGTTCGGCGACACCTCCACCACCTCGCCCCCCACCTGGGGCACCACGTCGATCTCGGCCGCCGGCCGCACCGTGCCGTGGGCCTCCACCTCGACCCGCACGTCCACCGGTTGCACGGCCGACACCCGCACCAGGGGTCCGAGATGGGGCCGCTCGCGCCGGGGCGGGGCCCTTCGGCTCTCCACCAGGGCCTTGAACCCCAGGAGCCCGCCGGCCAGCACGACCAGGGGCAGCACGGTCATCAGGACGAGCCGGAAAACCTTCCGGCCCCGGGACGTCTCGTTCATGGCTCCCCTCGCTGCGTCGAGGCTTCGATGGGGTTCGCCGCAGTCTCGCCGGCCACCCGATCCTCGTCCCCCCACGCACCGCCCAGGCTGAGCAGGAGGGACACGCGGGCGGAACAAAGCTGGTGCCGCGTCTCCACTTTCTCTAGTTCAGCAGCCAAAAGCGTTCTTCTAGCAACCAACGTGCGCGTCAGCTCTTCCAATCCCCTCCGGTATCGGAGGGTCGCGGTCTCCACGGCCCGCTCGGCGTGTCGCCGGGATTCCTCGAGGGCCGCCAGGCGCTCCCGTTGCGCCGCCTCGACGGCCAGGGCGTCCTCCACCTCCTGGAGCGCCGCGAGCACGGCCTGCCCCCACGCGAGCCGGGCCTGCTCGGCCCGGGCCTCGGCCTCGGCCAGGGCCGCCTTCCGGCTCCCTGCGTCGAAAAGTGGCTGGGTCAGGTTGGCGATCAGGGTCCAGAAGGTGTTCGTCCCCAGGGCGAGATCCCGAAGGACGTCGCTCGACCGCCCCCCCGAGGCCGTCAGGGCGAACCGCGGGTAGCGGTCGGCGTCCGCCGCGGCCGCCCGGGCCTGTCCGGCCAGCGCGCGGCGTTCGGCGGCCCGCAGATCGGGCCGGCGCCACAGGAGGTCCGACGGAAGGCCGGCCGGGACGGGGGAGGGGGGCGGGGGAAGGGTTGGGGCCGGGTCTTCCCATTCTTCGGATTGTGTGCCCATCAACACCATAAGACGGTGCGCTGCGACCTCGCGTTCCTGTCTCAGCAAGGCCAGGCGGGCCCGGTCGTCCTCCACGAGCTGGCGCCCCTGGTGCACGTCGGCCGCCGGCACGAGGCCCCTCCGGTACCGGGACTCCACCACGGCCAGGCGCTGGCGGTCGGCCTCCAGCATGCGCTCCACCACCGCGGTCTTCTCCCGCGCCGCGGCGAGATCGAGCCAGGCCCGCACCGCCTCGGCCACCACGAGGTGGTACGCCCGCTCGGCGTCGTCCCGGGCCGCCTCCAGGTCGAGCCGGGCGGCCTGCTCCAGGTTCGCCAGGCGGCCCCACAGGTCGGCTTCCCAGGAGAGGGAGACGGTGAGGTCGTAGCTGTCGTTGACCCGGTCGCCCACCCGCACCTCCCCGGGCGTGCGGGTCCGCTGGGCCCCCAGCGATCCGGTGACCGTGGGCAGGCGTGCCGCCCCGACCCGGGCCGCCGCGGCCCGGGCCTCCCGCACCCGCGCCGCCGCCCTCCGGAGATCCAGGTTCCCCTCCACCACCCGCTCCACGAACCCGTCCAGGGCCGGGTCGCCGAAGGCCCGCCACCATCGGTGGGCCAGCACCCGCCCGGCGGCCTCGCCCGGCACCCGGGAGAACATGCGCGCCTCCAGGGGCACCGGCGGCTCGGGCCGGGTGAGTTCCGCCGGGCCGGCGCAGCCCGCGAGCGCCGCGGCCACCAGCAGCCCGCCCCACACCTCCCGGGGTCTCACGGTTCCACCCCCAGGCCCCGGAGGGTGAAACGGGTCACGTGATCGCAGATCCGGTCCACGGTTTCTCCGTCGTAGGCCCGGCCCAGCAGGTCCTCCAGCACCCGCCGGCCCCGCAGGAAGTGGATCACCTGGCCCATCAGGCTCGCCGCGGCCAGGAGGGCCCCCTCCTCCCCCAGGTCGGGCCGGGCCCGCAGAATCAGGTCCCGGAACGCCTCGTGGTTGGGCCGGAGGATCCGCTCCAGGAGCAACGGGTAGGCCGGCCCGGGGTCCCCCACCTCCCGCATCACCAGGAGCGGGAACCGGCCCCGGTCCCGGCGCTCCTCGTCCAGGATCCGCTCGATCCAGGCCCGAACGAAGTGGCCCACCACGGTCCGAAGGTCCTCCACCGGGTCCCGGCCCCGGGCCTGGGCCAGCGCGGCCTCGCGGACCCGGGCGAGCCGCTCGATCCGCTCCCGGAAGAGTTCCAGATACAGGGGTTTCTTGCCCCCGAAGTGGTAATGCACCGCGGCCACGTTGGCCCCGGCGGCCCGGGTGATCTCCCGCACCGTGGCTCCCCGGTACCCTTTTTCCGCGAACACCCGCTCGGCCGCCTCGAGGAGCCGCGCCCGGGTGCCCGGTTCCGCCCGCTGGGTCACCATTCACCTCCGCATCGCCGGGTGGTCCGATCCTACC